>JBCCDZ010000043.1:0-14875 GCA_039030525.1 Pseudomonadota bacterium
GGTTCAGGACTTGAGGGATGCCCGCGTAACGCAATCGGCGAGCCTTCTGGAAGCGTCGCTAGAGGAAATTGAGACCGATCGCGAGCTACAACAATTCGCGCTCGCCATGGGGGAAAGCCTGTTCGGCGACAATTGCGCGACCTGTCATGGTGCAGGTGGTCGCGGCGCCGTGGGTTATCCCATCCTCGCCGACGATGTCTGGCTTTGGGACGGCACGCTTGATGGCATTGAATATACGCTTCGCCATGGCATTCGACATGATGACGATCTCGATACGCGCTTCTCGCTGATGCCGTCTTTTGGGCGCGATGAGCTTTTATCTTCCGAGGAAATTGAAGGGCTCACGCATTATGTGCTGCGTGTCTCTGGACAGGCCGCAGACGACGCGCTCGCTGACGGTGCGTCTGAACTTTACCAGCAACAATGCGCGACCTGTCATGGCGTCAACGGTGAAGGCGATCGGATACAGGGCGCGCCGAACCTGACCGACCGAGAATGGCTTTATGGCAGCACTGAATCAGCGATTTATGACACCATCTACAATGCTCGCAATTCGCATATGCCGGCCTGGCAGGATCGGCTCGATGATGCATCAATCAAGGCGCTAGCGGTCTACGTCCACACATTGGGCGGGGGCGAATAGAGGCCAAGGTCATGAGACAGACCACGCTCAACATGCATCCATCAGCCGGGCAGGGAGGACCAACCCCGCCACCACCAGCGGATCTGTATGCCAAGCGCCAGCAAATCTACCCCAAGCTCGCTCATGGCAAGTTCCGTTCGGTGAAATGGGCCGTGATGGCGGTCACGCTTGCCGTCTATTATTTGCTGCCCTGGCTACGCTGGGACCGCGGCGCAGGCATTCCCGATCAAGCGGTGCTTGCCGACTTCGAAAGTGAGAAATTCTATTTCTTCTTCATCGAAATCTGGCCCCAGGACATCCATTTTCTGGCAGGCCTGCTCATTTTAGCCTCACTGGGTCTGTTCCTGATCACCTCCCTTCTGGGACGGGTCTGGTGCGGTTATACTTGTCCGCAAACTGTTTGGACCGACCTCTATATTTGGGTCGAGCGCGCCTTTGAGGGAGATCGCGCAGCGCGCATGCGTTTGGACAAGTCTCAGTGGGGTTTCAGCAAGTTTCTGCGCAAGTTCGGCAAGCATACGGTGTGGCTCATCATTGCGTTTTGGACCGGCGGGGCCTTCATTCTCTACTGGCATGACGCCCCCACTGTGGCGCGCGGCTGGTTCACGGGTGAGGCGCCGCTCTCGGCCTATTGGTTCGCTGGCATCCTGACGATGACCACCTATTTCCTGGCGGGTTGGATGCGGGAACAGGTATGTACCTATATGTGTCCCTGGCCGCGTATTCAGGGCGCACTGACCGATGAACACGCACTCAACGTGACCTACCGCTATGATCGCGGCGAGCCGCGCGGACCAAAGCGCAAATCAGAGAATTGGGACGACCGCGGCGACTGCATTGATTGCGATCAATGCGTGCAGGTCTGCCCGGTTGGAATTGATATTCGCAACGGCCCGCAATTGGAGTGCATTCATTGCGCACTTTGTATCGATGCGTGCGATCAGATGATGGCCAAGATTGACCGTCCCACAGGTCTGATCGCGTATGACACGGATGTTGCTGTCGCCGCGCGTGCGGTCAACGAGACGCCGCCGCGCTATCGCATTTTGCGGACGCGGACGATGCTTTATGTCGTCCTGATCTCTGCAATCAGCGCGCTCATGGTTTGGGGACTGGCGACCCGGGCCACCATAGAGGCAAACGTCTTGAAAGACCGCTCACCACCATTTGTACAATTGTCCAGCGGCGAGATTCAAAACGGCTATACGCTTAAGCTGGTCAACAAACTGGCTGAGCGCCGGACGATCATTGTCGAGATTACCGGGCCGGACGGTCTGTCATTCTCAGTGATTGGAATTGACCATGCAGGCGCTGAACCGATCGAGCTGCCGGTGGAGCCACATGGCGTCGATCGCTACCGGGTTCTCGTCACGGTGCCAGAGGGTGCCCCACAGCGGCAAATCTCCATTTCGGTACGCGATACCGAAACCGGCGAGACTGATATTAATCGCGCATCGTTCAGAGGACCCCATCAATGATCCAGACCGACGCCCACGCCCCGTCTCAAGACACTGAATTCAAACTGAAAGGCTGGCATGTCCTGCTCATCATGCTCGGCTTCTTCGGTGTTATGTTCGCGGTTAATGGCGTGTTCTTGTATCATGCCATCACCAGCTTCCCAGGCGAGGATGTAAAGAAGTCCTACGTCCAAGGGCTCAACTATAATGATACATTGGCGCAACGCGCAGCCCAGGCAGAACTCGGCTGGACCGCAGAAGCGGGTTGGCAGGATGATCAACTGATTTTCCGCCTGCGCGACGATGCTGGCTATGCGATCTCTAATATGGCCGTGATCGGCGAAGTTCGGCGACAAGCGACGCGCAGCGAAGATCACGCGATCCTGTTCAATTCTGTTGGCGGCGGCGAGTATGTTGTCACAGACGCAAATCTCGGACCCGGGATTTGGGTCGTTCGGATCCGTGTGTATGATCAGGATGCCGATACCCTTTTGATGAATGTCGAAAAAGAGATGATCATTCCGTGACCGATACCGTGCTGTCCACAAATGCGGGATGCCCCTCGGGCCTGGAGCCACCTACGAGTTCCGCGGTGGGGGATTTGGCGGCTTTCGTTCGAACGCAATCGGGCGTGTCGACCCTCAATCTGTCTGTTCGCGGCGCCAAATGCGGCGGCTGTCTGTCCAAGATCGAAACGGCGATGCGCGCTCTGCCCGGCGTTGAACAGGCACGCATGAACCTATCGAATGGAAAATTGCGAGTCGCCTGGCACGGACCAGATATTGCCAACACTATTGGTGAGCGCCTGACCAGCCTTGGCTATGGCGTGGCAGCGTTCTCGGAAGATGCTACAGCCCAAGCGCGCAAGTCCGAAGAACGGCAATTGCTGATCGCTATGGGCGTCGCGGCCTTTGCGCTTGCCAATATCATGTTGCTGTCTGTTTCGGTGTGGGGCGGGCATGGGGAGATGGGTGAGCAGACGCGCACCGCCTTGCACGCGCTATCGGGTCTGATCGCGTTGCCTGTATTGATATTCAGCGGACGTCATTTCTTCCAATCGGCGTGGTTGGTACTGAGGCATGGCCAGGCCAATATGGACGTGCCGATCTCGCTGGCGCTGATACTCGCTTTCGGCGTCAGCGCTTGGGAAACCGCAAGCGGCGGCGCGCACGCCTATTTTGATGCCAGCGTGATGCTGCTTTTCTTCCTGCTGATCGGACGCTTTCTCGACGCCAGTCTGCGGCGGCAAGCGCACGCCGCGGCCCACGATCTTGCGGCGCTTCAGAACCGCTCTGTAACAAGGCGCTCAGCGGCGGGTGTGCTGGAGAGTGTCCGCGCAGATGAGGTACGCCGCGGCGATGAAATCATGCTGGCAGCAGGCGAGCGCGCCGTCATTGATCTCAAGATTTCGTCCGGCTTGAGTAGCGTCGACGAGAGCCTGGTCACCGGCGAAAGCCTGCAGCGCACCGTCCAGACCGGGGCGACGATTTACGCAGGCACGATAAATCTTGATCACCCCATGACGGGGCGGGCGATGGGCGAAGCATCGGATTCCATGCTTTCCGAGATTGCCGCCATGATGGAAGCGGGCGAGCAGAAACGGGCGCGATATCGCAAGATCGCTGACAAGGCCGTTTCGCTCTATGTCCCTTTCGTCCACACCGCGGCGGCGCTGACTTTGATCGCCTGGCTCATGCTCGGCGCCAGCCCGCGTGAAGCCATATTGGTGGCTGTTGCCACGCTCATAATCACGTGCCCTTGCGCGCTCGCTTTGGCGGCGCCGGTGGCGCAGGTCGTGGCGTCTGGCCGACTGTTCCGGCAGGGTGTTTATCTTCGTTCGGGCGATGCGTTGGAGCGACTCGCCGAGATTGATCATGTTGTATTTGACAAAACCGGAACGCTGACGCTCGGCACGCCGCGACTGGTGTCTGAACATGGTCCAGAGTTGCAGCTTGCCGCGCATCTGGCGCGCGCCAGCCGGCATCCGCTATCTCGGGCCATTATAGATGCTGCCGGCCCGGGCGCCATGGCGGACCAAATAGAAGAGACGCCAGGCCTTGGCGTCGAGGGTTGGATTGATGGTCAGCGCTATCGTCTAGGTGCGGCGGATTGGGTCGGAGGCACGCAAGCATTGAAGGCGCAAGGCCCAACGCTTTGGTTTGCGGGCGAGCACGACGTGCCGGTCCAGTTTCTGTTCCAGGATCAGCTGCAAGCAAATGCGACGGCCGCGCTCGATCGGTTTCGCAAGGCCGGCATCCCGGTAGAGATTCTATCAGGCGATACACCAAGCGCCGTCGCGCGCGTCGCCGAGCAGCTTTCCATCAAGACCTGGCACGGAAAAGTATCACCTCAAGGCAAAGTCGATCGACTGATGGCGCTCAAGGATGAAGACAAGAGAGTGCTGATGATCGGCGATGGATTGAATGATGCTGGCGCTCTGGCGCTGGCGCATGCCTCACTGGCGCCGGGCGGTGCGATGGATGTCTCCCAATCAGCTTCTGATGCGGTTTATTCTGGCGGCTTGAGTGCGATCCCGTCGGTCTTAACCGTGGCCAAGCGGACGCGCACCATCATGTTGCAAAATTTCAGGCTCGCCGCGGCTTATAATCTCATTGCTGTGCCGATCGCAGTGACCGGGCATGTGACGCCGCTGATTGCCGCGATCGCGATGTCGGCTTCTTCTTTGGTCGTCACTTTGAACGCGCTACGGATCAATCAGGGGGGTGCGGAGTGAACATTATTGTCTATCTGATCCCGGTAGCGCTGGGGCTTGGTCTTCTAGGATTGATTGCTTTTTTGTGGTCGGTCAATTCCGGACAATACGAAGATCTTGATGGCGCGGCGCATCGCATTCTCACGGATGACGACGTCCCACTCTAAAGTCGGAATCCGTTCGTCGGGGTCTCCGCAACCACCCATAAATCCAAGCCTGACGTCTATGACACCGTATTTGTCCTTATACGCGATGGGCCTGACCGTTCCTAAGTTTGATTGAGGTAAACACTGCGAAAGGGCGCGTCATGTCTGTAACTGTAATGCTGGGTGGAAAAGTGGAAGAGATCGAACCCGCGATTGAAACGGCGATCCATTTGACGCAAAGAATGAAAACCACGCTCACAGGTCTGTGCGCGATGCCAGATCCAGCCAGTTCGGTGGTCTATATAACGGGCGCCGAGACGGTCATCATGGGTAGCGCTGCCATCCAATCCTTGTCTGATGCCCAAGACAAACTGGTCGCGGATTTTCAACAGAAATTTGCGGACGAAACAACCAAAGCCGGCCCCTGGCTGCAGGCCGAATTCACAAAGGAAGTCGGGTCTGTCGCGTCGCATGGCGCCGCCGCGGCGTCGCTGGCCGATGCCATCGTCCTGCCGAAAGGCGCGACTGACTCCACGCATCCGCTCAACGCGGTGTTTGAACATGTCTTGATGGAAGCGGGGCTGCCGCTGGTGCTGGCATCGAATGAGGTAAAGACGTCGGACACGTGTCTCATCGCCTGGGATGGCAGTCCGCTCACAGCGCGCGCCGTACGTCTGCATCTTCCGTTGATCAGATCTTTTAAGAAAGTCGTGATTGTGCAGAATACGGCGAAGCTTCGTCACTGCTGGGCGCATGTGTGTCAGGCGTCGAAGGATCGGCTTGTGGAATTGCTGCAGGAGGAACGTCTGGATGTGTCCGTGGTCAATATGGACGGGGCGGTTTCGGATGGCATTGTGAAAGCAAGCTCGGATCACGATGCCTCGCTCATCGTCATGGGGGCCTATGGTCACAACCGGATCGGACAGCTGTTATTTGGCGGCACAACCAGTCGAATCTTACACAGTGAAGGGGTGCCGACATTGGCGCTTTGTCGATAGTCAAAGAGGGCGGTCCAGCCACTTAGTCACGAAAATGCCGCGATCAAACGGCATTGGGATTAAACCTCCCATCCAAGAAGATAGCGTGACTGATTATGTGTAAAACCGTCCTGATTTTTTTAGCTGCATTCGTGGTATTTGCGTCTGAGCTTGCGGCGCAGTCGTGGGACAATCCGGCCGACAAGTATAGCAAGGCTTATGAAGCGTATGACAGCGCAAGCTGTCCGATCGCGGCGGACGAGATATCGCATTTTGTCTATTTTGCACGTGATCGACAGCGCATGCGAGGGCACGCCTTCCTTGATCATGATCGCTTCAACGGGGCGCAGATCATGTATCGTTGGCGCGATCTTGAGCCTACGGAAGGTAAGTATGACTTTTCCAGAATTCGATCTGATATCGACTATCTCAAGGCGCGCGACAAGCGCCTCTTTATCCAACTTCAAGACGTCACCTTTTCGGCCAAGTATAAGCCAGTGCCGGATTATTTGTTGACTGAGCGCTTTGACGGAGGCGTCGTCCCATATGTTGCAAATGGCGCCACAATTGGCTGGATATCCAAGCGTTGGAATCCCAAAGTCCGGGCGAGATTCGGGGCTTTGCTCCAGGCTTTAGGAGCGGAGTTTGACGGAGAAATAGAGGGCATCAATCTACAAGAAACCGCGATTGACGTGTCGAGCGAGCTTGATCCAACCTTCACGCCAAATTTGTACGCGAAATCGATTCAGCAAAATATGCGCAACTTGAAAGCCGCGTTTTCAGCGTCAACCACTATGCAATACGCCAATTTCATGCCTGGCGAATGGCTGCCTTGGGAAGATGAGGGTTATCTTCGTGGGGTCTATGAAACAGGAGAAGAGATTGGTGTGGGTCTCGGGGCGCCTGATTTGATGGTCAAGCGGCGGGCGCAACTGAACCACCCTATCGCAATGATGCATGAGGGAAGTTTTACGGTTCCGGTGGGCATTGCGGTTCAAGATGGAAACTATGTCGGTTCCACCGGTGCTGATGCGCACTTCGGTGATCGCGACACATCTCCGAAGGAGGTCAATTCTGTGGTGCCAACGCTGCACGCCTTTGCCAGAGACTTCCTGAGCGTGGATTACATGTTCTGGGTCGACCAGGCACCATATTTCGAAAATCAGGTCCTGTCCTGTTTCGAAGAAGAGTGAGGCGTGGGACTGGTGCCGCGAGGGAGAATTGAACTCCCGACCTCATCATTACCAATGATGCGCTCTACCACTGAGCTACCGCGGCCTTTTGTGTTGCCGGGGATTAGCTTAAGCATGAGAAGATGAAAAGACCGTTTTTGGACAATGACTGCAATCATGGCTGACAAAACTAAGACACCCGAGCGCGAGGATCGGCTTAAGTCCGCTCTCAGAGACAATCTGAAACGCCGCAAAGCGGCGTCGAGAAAAGCGAAATCCGCGGAAACGCCTGCGTCGGATAAGTCTGATTCGAAGACGTAATGCTCAGCGACGACGCCCAAAAATCATATCGGCAAAGGTTCGCGCCGTAGCGGATGCGATTTGGATGGAGGTCGGTTTTTGACGGTGGCTCCAGCGCGAAAGATGAGCGCAGTTTGATTCGGTGAGGCGATAGGAGCGTCCCTTTGCCATCCGCGCGCGCGTTTCGGCGATGGCGCCGCTGAGGGGATCGGTGCGTTCGCACAGGCGGATGCGCCGTCCATTCGAAAACTCCGCCAGGCTTTGTTCAATGACGCCGCCATGTTTGCGAGAGTTTGAAATCACGGTGCCTTGTGCGGTCACCACGCCATAATGCGACAGGCCAATTCCGAAGGGGATGGCGACAACATCGCCGGGCTCAAATCCGTATCTTCTTGCAGTCATAAGTCTTCATATATCGATATTCGATAAAATGTCAAAGCCTGTTAAGACAGTGCTGCGGTGTCGCCGCATTTGCGCCTTTCGTTCGCCGTTGGCGTCGCTATAGAGACGGAGCATGGACAGTTTAAAAATTACCGGCGGGCAAACGCTGAACGGCACAATCCCGGTCTCTGGCGCTAAGAATTCCGCATTAAAGCTCATGGCCGCGTGCTTGCTGACACGCGAGCCTCTAACCTTAACCAATATGCCGAACCTGGCCGATACGAGATTCCTGAGCCAGCTGCTCGCCAGTCTCGGCGTCGAAGTCTATTGGCCAAAAGGCGACAGCGAATGTCGCTTGAACGCAGCGGAGTTGACCTCGACGATCGCGCCATATGACCAAGTGCGCAAGATGCGGGCGAGCTTCAATGTGCTTGGACCGATGCTGGCGCGCGAAGGTCATGCGACCGTTTCTCTGCCGGGCGGGTGCGCGATTGGTGCGCGACCGGTGGATCTGCATTTACAGGCTCTGGAAGCGATGGGTGCAGATCTGAAAGTTGAAGCGGGGTACGTGAAAGCCGCCGCCATCCATGGTCTGCAAGGCGCAAAGATTGTGTTCCCATTGGTATCGGTCGGTGCAACCGAGCATGCCATGCTGGCAGCAACGCTGGCGAAGGGTGAAACAGTTCTGGAAAACGCCGCGAGAGAGCCCGAAATTGCGGATCTCGCAGTTTGTTTGAACAGTATGGGTGCAAAGATTACCGGAGCGGGGACCGCGACCGTTCGGATTGAAGGTGTAGAGACCTTGTCTGGCGCGCAACATTCCGTCATGCCGGATCGCATTGAAGCGGGCACCTATGCCATGGCGGCCGCCGCTGCTGGTGGCGACGTGACTTTGGAAGGTGCGCCGGTAGCGGCGCTAGGAGCCTTGATCGATGCTTTAAAACGGTGCGGCGTGACCGTCGAGTCAGACGAATCCGCAGCGACCATTCGAATTCAGCGTAATGGCGCGGCGCTCAAGGGGGTCAATATCGACACGCAACCGCATCCCGGTTTTCCCACCGATTTACAAGCGCAATTCATGGCTTTGATGTCGATCTCAGAGGGCACCAGTGTGATCCGTGAAAATATCTTTGAGAACCGTTTCATGCACGCGCCAGAATTGTCTCGTCTGGGGGCAAATATCCAGGTCCGCGGCAAGGAAGCGATCGTTCAGGGCGTCTCTCAGCTGCGCGGGGCCCCTGTCATGGCAACCGACTTGCGCGCCTCTGTCTCACTGGTCATCGCTGGACTCGCAGCCGAAGGTGAGACACAGGTGAATCGAATATATCACCTGGACCGCGGGTTTGAGCGTCTGGAAGAAAAACTGACAGGCTGCGGCGCCAGAATTGTGCGAGTAGACGGAGACTAAAAGGACCTATGGCTGAGGGTAGGGCATTGCGATTGATCGCAGAGGACGTGGCTGATCTGGAAGTGATTTCCAGCGCGATACAGGATGCCGTTCTGAAAGCTGAAAATCTTAAATTTGATCGTAAGCAACGTCGGTTCACGTTGGAGGTCAATCGGTTCCAATGGGAAGACTCTGCGTCCAAGCGCGGCCCACAAAGCCGGGTCCGTGCTTTGCTCGCTTTTGACGGCGTGCTGAGCGTGAAGACGCGGGCCGTCAACAAGATCGATCCAGACATGGTTTTCTCTGTCTTGTCTTTGACGTTTACGCCGGCGGATGAGCCACCTGGCGGGACGGTTTCTATATTGTTTGCAGGTGATGGTGAGCTGGCGCTTGACGTCGAAACAGTCGACGCCACCTTGCTCGACAGCGCATATGAGTGGACGACCCGGCATCGCCCGGATCATGACAAGAAGCGGCGATAGGCATGGCCCGTACCTTTGACGCTCGGAAACCGGGCTTTGAGTCTGATTTTTCAGCCTTTTTGGCTGAGCCGCGTGGCGCTGTCGAAGATGTGGTTGAGACGGTGCGCGATATTCTCTCGGATGTCAGCGGCAATGGCGGCGAGGCGGTAGCGCGCTACACGGCTAAGTTTGACGAATTGCTGCTCGATCCGACCACGCTTCAGTCCGACAACGTTGATTTGCATCGCCTGGCGCACGCCTGCCCGGATGATCTGAAAGAAGCGGTCGATTTCGCGGCCGCACGGATCGCAGCTTATCATGAGCAGCAGCGTCCAGCAGACCACCAGTTTACAGACGAGGCCGGGGTGCAACTGGGCTGGCGCTGGACGGCGCTCGACAGTGTCGGTGTCTACGTTCCGGGTGGCTTAGCGTCTTATCCTAGTTCGGTGCTGATGAACGCTGTGCCTGCGAAAATTGCCGGCGTCGAGCGCGTCGTCATGGTTGCGCCAGCGCCAAAAGGACAATTGGCGCCTGCGGTCGCTTATGCCGCGCTAAAAGCGGGCGTGGATGAGTTTTATCCCATTGGCGGCGCACAGGCGGTTGCGGCGCTCACATTTGGCGCAGGGCGGTTACAACCTGTGGACAAAATTGTCGGTCCCGGAAACGCTTATGTCGCCGAAGCCAAGCGTCAGGTTTTTGGGAAAGTGGGGATCGATACGATTGCCGGACCATCGGAGATCCTCGTGATCGCTGATGACTCCGCCAATCCGAGCTGGATTGCAGCCGACTTGCTGAGCCAGTCTGAACATGACACGAGCTCACAATCCATTCTGATCACCACCAAAGAGGCTGTGGCTAAGTCTGTGGATGAGGCTGTGGAATCCCAGTTGAATTCGCTCGCGACGCAAGAGCGGGCGCGACAGGCCTGGAATGCACATGGCGCATTTATCGTCACTGAGACGCTGGAACAGGCTGCGAATGTCGCGAATCAAATCGCCGCAGAACATTTGGAACTCGCAATTGCCGACCCAGAAGCGTTGTTGCCGCGCATCAAGCACGCTGGCGCTGTCTTTTTAGGACATCATACGCCGGAAGCTTTGGGTGACTATGTCACTGGTTCTAATCATGTTTTGCCAACCAGTCGGGCCGCAAGGTTCAGTTCGGGACTTGGTTTGAATGACTTTCTAAAAAGAATGAGTGTACAAAAGGCAGGACCGAAAGGATTCGCCGCGTTGGCACCGGCAGCGTTACGTCTCGCAGAGGCGGAAGGGCTGCCCGCGCACGCGCGGTCAGTCTCCATTCGGACCAACGAAACCTAGGCGCGAAAGAAGCAATGGCCGAACACAGACTGGTCAGCGTGGATATTGATGATGATACGCTCGCTGCGTCGGGGCCAGATGCAGAGCATGAGCGTCGCGTCGCCATTTTTGATTTGCTGGAAGAGAACCGATTTGAAGTCGAAGGTAAGGAAGACGGGCCTTATACTCTGAAACTCTCCATGCAAGAGCGAAAGCTGGTGTTTGAGATCAAGACAGAAGCCGGCGATCCCGTGCACGCTTTCTTGCTCTCGATGACGCCGTTCCGAGGTGTCATTCGCGACTATTTCATGATTTGCGAAAGCTATTATGACGCCATTCGCAGTTCGACCCCACATCAGATTGAAGCGATCGATATGGCGCGCCGCGGCATTCACAATGAAGGTTCAGACCTGGTTTCAGAACGCCTCGAAGGCAAAGTCAAAACCGACTTTGATACATCACGGCGTTTGTTCACTCTGATTTGTGCCCTGCATCAGGGGCAGGTTCGCGGACAGGTCCGTTAAGCCCGCATGGCGGCGAAAGCCTGATCCAGGTCTGCAATCAAGTCACCCGGGTCTTCCAGTCCAACATGGATTCGGATGAGAGGCCCTGCACGATCGTGTATGCGATCGCCTTCGATTCGGTCGAGTTGGTCATCACACGAGATGAGCAGGCTTTCAAAGCCGCCCCATGAAAAGCCCATCCCGAACAATTTCATGGCTTCCAGGAAGCGATCCAATTGAGCCGTCGAAACCTCTTTCATGGTGTAAGAAAAGAGACCATTTGAACCGGTAAAGTCGCGCAGCCAAAGGTCATGCTCAGGATGACTTTCCAGCGCCGGGTGCAGCATCTTGTCGACTTCGGGTCGGTCGGCCAGCCATCTGGCCACAGCCAATCCGCTCGCTTCATGCTGTTTCAGCCGTGTATGCAAGCTGCGCAGCCCGCGCAGGCCTACATAAGCATCATCAGGACCAAGCGAAATGCCCCAATCTTCGCTACACATGGCGATTTGATTGGCGAACCGATCAGAATTGGTCAGCACCGCCCCGCCCATGGCATCAGCATGACCAACGGGATACTTTGTCAGCGCCTGCATCACGATATCGACGCCAAGATCGAGCGGGCGATGAAACACCCCGACGCCCCATGTATTGTCCAGCAACGTGATGAGGCCGCGTTGCTTTGCCACTTCAACGATGGCGGGCGTGTCCATGATGTCCATGGTCAGAGAGCCCGGCGACTCAATCAAAACGGCCTTGGTGTTGTCTTGCACGAGATCAGCAATACCGGCCCCGATGGTTGGATTGAAGCGTGTCGACTCGATCCCCATCGCGCGCAGGCGTCGCGTACAATAGCGACGTGACGGGCCATAGGCACAATCGGGCACAAGAATGTGGTCACCAGACTGCAACACTGCGCCAATCGCCAGCGCAATCGATTGCAAGCCATTCGAGGTAAGACGGCAATGCTTCGCGTGTTCAAGTGAGCACAAAGCCGCTTCCAGTTCGCGGTGCACCGTTAGTCCCATTCGGCCATACACCTTGCCGTCGCCATACAGGATTTCCCGGGTTGGCAAGAGCACTGTGGAGCCGCGTTCAACTGGCGGATTTACCGTTTTGACCGGGCCGCGTCCCAGGCGCGTGTGGATGAGGCGGGTATCGTCTTTCATGGCGTCGTCGCGATCGGGTTCTCAGGATTATCAGCCCACTCGCTCCAGGAGCCATCATAGACCGCCGCGTCCCAATTCCCAAGTCTGGCAAGCGCCAACGCGATCACAGCAGCGGACACGCCTGAGCCGCACGAGGTGACAACGGATGTTGAGACGAATTCCTGCAGCAATGGCTCGAGAGCGTCACGCGTCTTCAGGTGCTTGTCCGCCGTGATCAGCGTCGATGCTGGGACACAGTAGCTGCCGGGCATATGACCAGATGGCAATCCAGCCCGGGGTTCGGACGAGGTGCCATTGAACCGCCCGGTATCGCGAGCATCGAGGATCTTTGTGTCCTGCGCTTGCACATGCGCGCTCATAGACGCTTGCCCGCGGAGAAGGCCAAGATTGAAGGTGGTTTCGAACGATTTTGCTGCTGGTATCGCGGTTTCTGCATCCGCGCTGCCTCCGGCAGCGATCCAGGCGTCTAAGCCGCCATCAAGGACCTGTACGCGGCTGTGTCCCATGACCCGGAACATCCACCAAACGCGGGCCGAGGCAAAAAAGCCATTGCTGTCATAAATGATAACATGGCAATCATTGTCGATGCCAAGTGCGCCGACTTTGTCACCGAAGACTTGTGGTGTTGGCAGCATATGGCTCAGTGCGGAGTTCTGGTCCGCGATTTCATCAATATCAAAATATTGTGCGCCTGGAATGTGGTTCTCATCGAAACAAGCGCGTCCCGTTGGACGGTCTTTCAAAAAGGGGGGCACCCATGTCGCATCCAAGATGCAGATATCCGGCGCGCCCACATTGGCGTGCAACCAATCCGCCGAGACGAGAGGATCGGCCGCCACGTCTATTGCTCCAACCAGGGCCGAACGGGCAGGTCCTTGGACCGCAGAAATTCCGGATTGAACAGTTTATCCTGATAACGGTTACCGTAATCGCACAAGATGGTCACGATGGTGTGTCCAGGGCCCAGATCTTTCGCGAGTTTGACCGCGCCGGCCATATTGATGCCGGCTGATCCGCCGAGACAAAGGCCTTCTTGTTCGATCAGATCAAACAATATTTCCAATGCGTCGCGGTCATGAACGCGATAGGCATAATCGACCGTTAGGTCTTCGAGATTAGCAGTAATACGGCTCTGCCCGATGCCTTCGGTCATCGACGTGCCTTCAGATTTTAATTCGCCATTCTTGTAATATTCAAAGAGCGACGCGCCGCCCGGGTCGGCAATTCCGATTTTGACGCGACCTTCTGACAGATCGCGCAGGGACATCGCCGTGCCGGCCAGCGTTCCGCCAGATCCGACGGCACAAATAAAGCCGTCGACCTTGCCGTCTGTCTGGCGCCAAATTTCAGGACCCATCGTATCGTAATGCGCTTTGCGATTGGCCTGATTGTCGAACTGATTGGCCCAGATCGCGCCATTCGGCTCACTCTCATTCAATTCTTCCGCAAGGCGGCCGGAATAGCGCGCATAATGGTTCGGATTGGAATAGGGAACAGCGTCGACTTCGACCAATTTCGCTCCGAGGTTTCGTACCGCATCTTTCTTTTCTTTAGACTGCGTGCGCGGCATGACGATGACGACCTTGTAGCCAAGTGCAGCGCCAACCATAGCAAGACCAATCCCGGTATTGCCAGCCGTCCCTTCGACGATCGTGCCACCCGGCTTCAGTCGCCCGGAGGCTTCTGCGTCGCGCACCAGACCGAGTGCTGGGCGGTCCTTGACCGACTGGCCTGGATTAAGAAACTCACATTTGCCGAGGATCTCGCAGCCGGTCTCCTCAGACAGGCGATTCAGCCGCAAAAGCGGTGTGTTTCCAATGAGATCGAGGACGGAAGAAGTAACGTTCATATTATGCCTTTTTCGTTCGGCGCCACGCTAGGCGCAGCGCCGCTGGAATTCAACTGTGATGCAGTGATCCAGTTGGGGATTCCTTGCGTAAAACCCAATAGAACAGTTTTGTGAGTTTTGCTGAATGAATTCCGACGCTTATCACGCCTTTATGCTAGACCATGCGAGTGGAGCCCTTTCCACGGACATGGCACTGGCGGCTGAACTGCATATTCTACTGTCCGAACAGGGGCATAAGACTGCAGATATTTGGCAGGCCGCGCGCGATGCTGTCGGGCTCTGGGCCAATGAAACGCGCGCGCTGGAACACGAATGTTTGCCGGAAGCACTAGAACTGGCTGTAGGTGACTTCGACACGGTGCCTTGGAAAAAGGGACTGTCTGGTGTGCATTACGCCAAGCGCGGCAAGGACAAGGGCAAAC
>JBCCDZ010000044.1:0-14214 GCA_039030525.1 Pseudomonadota bacterium
GTCCGGGCACAACGCCTTGATAAGCGCCGGGCGCTGGGGCGAGTTCTGCTTCTGTCAGATCGGCAGTTTCATTACACGCATAGCCGCCATTGTCGGTGGCATCGACGAAGATGCTGAAGCCAGGGCCTTTATGTTCGGCATTGGTATGTGTGTGAATGTTGCAAAGGTTCATGGCGCTGGAGGGCGGCGCTGTCGGGAAAGTCACCGTGTTCAGTCCAGCAACGCTGGAAATGTCGCGCGGTGTCTGTGGCCCCATGTCGAGACAGAGCGCCGGTGTAGCCGCTTCGGCCATATCCATAGCGCCATCAACGACCTCTTCAACGTCCGCGCTTGCGGTATCGACGACCTCAGGGGTCTCAGTGGTTTCGGTATTTACGCATGCAGCGATAAGCGTGCCTGCCGCAGCAGCCAACAAAACGTTTTTCATTGTGTGTCACTCCCAAGTTTGACGCTACAGAGATGGGGCGGCACACCAATAGGGCGAGTATAAATTTTCTATGGCTTTGATAGGTTGAAACAAATTCAATCTATGGCTTGCTTAGTCTGCGCGAAACTGCCGGCCGAATTCGCGGGTGGCGCGGATCAGCTTGTCCACGATGCCGGGCTCAAGACTCGAATGTCCGGCGTGTGAGACAATGTCCAGTTGCGCCGCCGGCCACGCCTTGCTGAGGCCCCACGCACTGGAGAGCGGTGTCACCACATCATAACGGCCATGAACAATGCGCCCTGGTATCTTCTGCAGTTTCTCGCGGGCTTGTTCGAGTAGCCAACCATCATTCGGGAAGAATCCCTTATTCACAAAATAATGGCACTCGATGCGTGCGAAGGCGTCAGCAAAATCGTCTTCCTCAAATCGCTTGGGACGACTGCTCGGGCCTTGTATCGTGATGGTTTCGCCGTCCCAGCACGCCCAGGCTTTGGCCGCAGCGCGGCGTGCTTTGCGATCGTCACCGGTCAAGCGGCGATGAAATGCGTGCAACAAGTCATCGCGCTCGTCTTCTGGAATAGGGGCGACATAGCGGTCATAAGAATCCGGGAATAAGCGGCTGGCGCCATCCTGATAGAACCATCTGATCTCAGCCTCAGTGAGCAGAAAGATGCCGCGCAGAATGAGACCGTGTACGCGCTCAGTATGCGTGACGGCATAACTCAGGGCCAGCGTCGAGCCCCAGGAGCCGCCGAACAATACCCATTGGTCTATCTGCAAATGCGTCCGCACAGCTTCCATATCTTCAACCAGGGTCCAGGTATCGTTCTCGCGCAGTTCTGCATGTGGCGTCGACGTTCCGCAGCCGCGCTGATCCATCAGAATGATGCGATAGACGGTCGGGTCAAAGAAGCGTCTCATTTCGGGACTCGAGCCGCCGCCTGGTCCGCCATGAATCCCGAGAACAGGAAGCCCGTTCGGATTGCCCGATTCTTCCCAATAGATTTCGTGTAAGTCGCTTACACGCAGATAGCCCGAGCGCCGTGCTTCTATAGGTGGATAAAGTTTAAGCATTTTTTGCCTTTGTTCACGACCTCTTCACCTATCGGCTGTTAAAGTATGAATAAAGGGTATGGACGGCGATTTTCTCATCTGTATGTGATAATGCGGGTGAGTGACGATTTCAGGCAGGTAAGCAGCCTCATGCGTAGTGTACTTTTTTCTGTGCTTCTAGCGACCACTTTGAGTGGCTGTGCAACTGTATCAATGGTTGCTTCAGAAGCGACAGTGGAAACAAGCTTCGCCGCCGAGGAAAGCAGTCTTAGCAAAGTCGCGAATGCCTATACCGAGCAAGCAGAGCGCAAGAACTGGGTCAAAGCGAATAAGGGCCTGTTCGACTTCGCGCGCGTTCTGATGGACGGCGCGAGCGACGAAGACAAAGCTGGCGACACCACCTACATCTCGCAAGTGCAGCGCCAGACCGCGCTCCCGGGTGAACAGGCTGACATCATTCGCTCTGACATAGAGAGCGCGGCGCACGGCCTCGACGTTGCGACCATGGAAGTACAGAAACTGTTTGAGGCTGAGCAGACTGCAAAGGCGTTACGCGCGGACTTGCTGAGTTATGAGACGGCCCTGGTGACCGCCAAGAAAGCACGCCGTACCTTCATCACAGTCCTGTCTGATCTCGACATGGCGGACGCCAATACGACAACTTATGCTCTGGCTGCATTTGACGCCAGTATAGATACGGCGCGCGACGCCGCTGACAAACTCGCTGATTATGCTGCGGACCAACGCAGCGCTGAATCAACCTCCTAAGCGTTTCTCGCTCACGTTGTGAGCATGGCCTGATTTAGCTGCCAGGCATTTTCCATGATTTTCGATAGGTGTTCTGTGCGGCTGCGCGTGACATCCGGAGTCCAGGCCACTTTGTCTTCAATGTCCATGGTGAGCGCGAATTCTGGCTTGGCTTCAGCGAAATAAAGGACCTTCTTTTCCATAAAGGATAGATTGTCCGCTTTTTGGTTGGTCGATTGCGATAGCAGTGCAAAGTTTCCAATCGTGTCGACCAGGTCACGATGCACCGATTGATTGGGCCAGGCATTCCGCCATGGAGATTCCTCTGGCAGATTTTTCGGCAAGACATGTTCCACTGTTGCACCGTCATCAGGGCCGAGCGCGATACCGCCTTCGATCTCCGCATTCATGCGCAACGCGATTGCGCGTCTTTGAGCGAACGCGCCAAACCGACTGCGCAGTCGGTTAGAGATCTCTCGGCGTTCATCTCTGGACAGAGCCAACGGACCACTGTCGGAGAGCAGAGCGCGCGCATTGTCGGCATTGTCCGCGATCTTCTGATAGCGGCGTGCGCGGCTTCTTTGTTCCGTGATTGCCATCATCGCGCCATAAGCAAAGCGCTCCAGGCTGCGGAAGAAAGACAAGGCGATTTCCGGGCTGCCATTATGATTGACCAGGAATTTGAGCGCCGGCGCGCGCCACAATTGGTGATCAATCAAACGCAGATGGTTCAGGCATTCGCCGATTTGCGGGGTCAGGTTGCCAAACTCGCATTTGCCCGTCGAGATGGTGACGTAGGCGTCGACATAGGCGGGCAACTCCTTGCTCAGGAATTCGCGCGTGCCGCCAATCGACCGATTGATCACAGCCTTGCGAAACTCGCTCGCCCCTTTGCGGGTCTTGCGCGCATAGAGTGTGCTGATCTGATTGAGCAGGTCGTCAAAGCCGGAGCCGCTCAACCGAGATTCATGTTCCGACCATTCGCGTGAATAGGCGTCGGCTTCTTCAGGGGTGAGGTGGGCATTCTCGAGTAGGTCGGTCTTGATAATATCATGCGTGTTCGGGGACTTGCCGCGCGTATTGAGCACGCGGAAAACATTATAGCCGCCATCCCAGTCCTCAACGATGACTTTGACCAGAAGAATGCGATTCTTGATCGTGTCGGCAAGTTCTCGCTGGGCTTCCGGCGACATGTTGCGCACCGTTTTGATGAAGTTCTCGAGATTGCGCGTCATGCGCCGCTGGCTCTCGCTATCGTTCGGTTCCACCTCTTTCTTCAATGATGCGCCGCGTGTTTGAATCGCTTCGCGCAGATAAGGACCATCAATATGATTGAGTGAGATCCGCCATGTCGGACCGTTCTTGTCGGTCTCGTCATCCGCAATCATGTTGTGGATCTCGTTTTTGCGCGCTTCATCTGTTTCAGTGTCGCGCAAGACCGATAGAAGGATGGTCAATGTTGTGAGTCGCTGTTGGCCATCGACGATCAAAAACCGGCCGGAGGCTTCGCGGACCAGAACGATCGCGCCGATGAAGTGGCTCTCACCGCTTTCACTGGCATCATGCAAGTCAGAGAGCAGTGCCTGCGCCTCTGAAATTTCCCAGGAATAGCTTCTTTGATACGGCGGCATCGCCATTTCGATACCATTGCACAAAAGATCGGCCAGAGTACTTTCTTGCGCGCGAAGACCTTGCGTCATGTTCACTCTACTTTCTTTGGTCCCACCAACATGAAAAAGCAGGCTTAGACTTCAAACTCGGCGCCTTCAATTGACAGCCTGTGAAAATTCGTTCGGTTTCAATCTATCGTAGCGAAGAGGTCACACACCAATGAAATGGGCCAACGTGGTGGTAAATAGAGACGTTCGGGCGGGACTGGTACAGGGCGATATGATCTGCCTGTCGCAAGCCTCCGATGTGAAGCACATTTTGAGCGATCTGGAAGGCGCCGCGGCGCAAGCCGAGTCTGGCGCCTGCATTCCTTTGGAAACGGCGCAATTGCGACAGCCAATCTTGAGACCAGGCAAGATACTCGGCATTGGATTGAATTATGCCGCACATGCCAAGGAATCTGTTTCCTTCGTGAAATCGACTCCCACGAGCGTGCAGAAATGGTTCAACAAGCAAACGACAGCAGCGAATGGTCCGTTCGACCCGATTCATTTGCCAGTGGTATCTGAACAGTTGGATTATGAGGCAGAACTGGTTGCCATCATCGGCAAGACGGGCCGGCATGTTCCGGAAGCGCGCGCACACGAATTGATTGCTGGGTATTGCTGTGGCTGCGATGTCTCTGTCCGCGATTGGCAGCGCGCCAGTCAGACCATGATCATGGGCAAAGGGTTTGACACGCATGCGCCATTCGGGCCGTATCTCGTCACACCAGACGAGATTAACGATTTCGGCGCACTGGAAGTCCGCGGCTATGTCAATGGCGAGTTGCGCCAATCCGGTCACGCACGCGACATGGTGTTTTCACTCGCCGAACAAATCGCGCATCTCACGCACGCGTTCACTTTAGAGCCGGGTGACGTCATTTTCACAGGGACTCCCGCCGGCGTTGGCGCCGGGTTTGATCCTCCAAAATGGATGAAAGCAGGGGACCGAGTCCGGGTTGAGATTTCCAGCCTGGGACATATCGAAAATGAGATTGTCCGTGAACCAAATGAGACTGTTCTCGAATAGCGAGTCTGGTTAGGGCATCAGCATGCATCGTGAGATAAGCATATGGATGGTCGGGCTGGCCTTGGGGCTGACGGCGTGCGGCAATGGGACGTCCCGCTCGGATGGCGGGGATGAGCCTGTTCGTCCGGATCAGTTTGCTTTGATGCCATGCGACCCCGGCACAGCCATCCCGTGCACATTGGTTGTCGCGGGCGGCAAACGCATTCTGTTTGGCGCGCCAGCCGGCGTAACCCATGCTTTGAGGTCTGACGATCTGAGGCAACTTGATGCGGTTGCCATCTTCTCGCTGACTGCACTGGATCTGCAAGGTCTGGATGAGGTCCGGAACCTGTCCTGGCACGCCGGGCGCAGCGAACCGTTGCCTGTGATCGGTCCCGCCGGCATCGAAGACACGGTCGCAGCATTGAACAAGGCGTTCGAGCAAGCGGACGCACTTTATGTAGTCGAGCATGGGATTCCGGTTGGGGGTTATGATGCAGCGATTCTAACCGCGCGTGCGGCGACGGAGAATGCGCGCGTGTTTGATACAGGTGATCTCATCGTCGTTCGTTCAGCGAGCGGATACCGAATTGACTATCGCTCCGCCGGGAAGACGCAGGTCGCATGGCTAAAAGCCTGCGATGCGCCTGACGAACTCGCGCTGATCGGTGCTGATGTGGAGCGCGTGGTCACCGTGGCCTGTTCGGGCGATGTTGCGGATCATCAATGGCCGATCACCGCGCCTATATTTATCGAGAAATAGATCCCCGAAAAAGCAACGGGGTCCCGTTCTTCACGGGACCCCGGTCTCCCCCGAGACGCCCCCATCCGGTCAAAAAGTGACCGTGGACCGTGGGTGTGTCGGGATTTGAGCTTTTGAATAAAAAGCGCTGGCACCGCTGTCAAACCTGAATCTGTAAGAAAATTCACTCCGAAATCGAATGCTCAAATCAGTGTGGCCTGTGTGCCACGCAATTCGCTTGACAGTTGAATTAATAATTATTAGTTAGGCAACTAACAAATGTGTATTGGAGAATGAGAATGTTCACGCGGCGCAATATTTTGATGACAGGGGGCGCGGCAGCCCTGGTTGGCGGCATTGGTACCGTCAGCGTCGCGCATGGCCCCGGCTTGGCAAAGGCGCGGGCGCCGTGGCGTGCCGCCGGTGAGAGTTTCGGCGACCCACGTCTGGACGCCCTATCTTACGCCATTCTGGCGCCAAATCCGCACAATCGTCAGCCCTGGCAATTCGATCTCGTTGGTGATGACCGTATCGATGTCTATGTCGATCTCGAGCGACGCTTGCCGCACACCGATCCATTTGATCGTCAGATCACGATTGGATTTGGCTGTATGATGGAATTGCTGCGCATGGCGGCCGCCGAAAAAGGCTACGTCGTCGAGATTGCCCCGTTTCCGGATGGCGCGCCGCAGCCGCGTCTCAATGGCAACCGCATGGCGCAGGTCCGGTTCTCGTCTGATACGGCCCCCGACAAAGACCCGCTCTTTGCAGAGGTGCTTCAACGCCGCTCAACCAAAGACCCATATGATCCCGCGCAACCTGTGGGCGCAGATGTGCTGAACTCTGTGATCGCGGGCGGAGAAGGTTCGCTTGAGATTGGCGGCACGCTTGACGCCGTGCAGCGCGATCGGATCATTGATCTCGCCTGGCAGGGCTTCATGATCGAGTTTGCCACCGATCTCACCCGGCGGGAGAGCATTGAATTGATGCGGATTGGTAATCGCGCTGTGGTCGATAATCCGGACGGTATCGACATGGGCGGCTTGCCGATGGGCTTGATGAAAATGACCGGCATTATCACGCAGGAGGGTCTTGATACGCCCGGCAGCATGGCCTTTGAGGAAGGGATAAAAATGTACGAGCCGATCATTCACTCCGCGCAGGGTTTCGTCTGGGTGAAGGCGGCATCCGATACGCGCGAGGACCAGTTACAGGCCGGCCGCGCCTGGGTGCGGATGAACCTGGCCGCGCAACAAGCCGGCCTGTGTGTGCATCCGCTCAGCCAGATCTTACAGGAATTCCCGGAAATGGCCGAGCCATATGAGGCGATCCGGCAAGAGCTCCGGGTCGGGCCCAATGGTGCGGTGCAGATGCTCGGCCGCGTTGGCTATACCAAGTTTCCGGCGCCAAGCCCGCGTTGGCCCTTGGAGAGCAAGCTGATAAGCTCCTAAGCATGAGCGATTCTGATCCTGCGACTGTCATATTCACGCTGTTCAATGAGATTGGCATCATCAATCAATTGAGCACAGCGCGATTCGCGAGAGCTTTGGCACCGGAGCTTAATCCGTCCGAATTCGGCGTTTTGAATCACTTTGTCCGGCTCGGGGATGGCAAATCGCCATCCTATCTGGCCAAAGCGTTTCAGGTCACCAAACCGTCCATGACAGCGATTTTGGCGAAACTGGACCGCAAGGGCTTTGTCGAGATTGTTGGCAGTGCTGATGATCGGCGGCGCAAGATCGTCACCATCACAACAGCGGGCCGCCATGCCCGCAATCGCGGATTGAAAGCCATGGCGCCTTTGGCGGCTATTCTCGAAGAGAATCAGGACGTCGCGAAACTGGCGAAAATCCTGCCAACCTTGCAAGCGTTGCGCGAATTCCTCGATGCCGAAAGAAATGCGGTGGACGGAATAATCTGACGCTTGGCAAAGCAGGCGAATTAACTCTAAAGCTACCAATTCGTTAACATTTGGCACTTATCTGTTAAGGATATTGTGTCAGCAGGGGCTGGGAATTGATGGTTGCCTTGTACTTTTTAATCTACGCTTTGATCGGCGCAGGGGCAGGCTGGGGCCTGTTTTCCTTTGCGGCGATTGAGCTGCCACTGGCCATTTGCGGCGGTGCCATCATCACCGCATTGATGGGGCAAGTGCACCTGTTTGCCACGCGGTCTGGTGAGACGTCTGACCTGTCTGACCGAATCGTCGCGGTCGAAACCACGCAAAAAGACGCCAAGGAACGCGTTGATGTGGTCGAAGCGCGCACAGCAGCCGTCGAAACCACTGTAAAACAAGAGCTTACCGAACGGCGCGACGCCCTGGTCAGCGAGATGCGGCAGCTGGAAACCCTCATTGAGCGTCTCTCACGCAGCTTCGATTCAAAGCTCGCAGATGCTGAAACCACAGGCGATGTGGCGCCGCAGGAAGATGCTGTTCTGCGCCGCGTCAAAGAGGCCCTGGAAGATGGCCGCGTCGACTTGCACTTGCAGCCAATCGTCTCGCTGCCGCAACGGCGCGTCGCTTTTTATGAAGGCTATACACGCCTTCGGGACGCTGATGGCTCGCTGATTCTGCCCGCTGAATTCCTTGACGCTGCCCGCCGCGCCAATCTGCTTGGCGTCGTTGATAATATGATGCTGTACCGTTCGGTTGAAGTGGTTCGGCGACTGGCGGCCCGCGATCGCCGGGTTGGCGTGTTTTGCAATGTGTCTTCGCACTCGCTTGAAGATCCACATTTTTTCCCATTCTTCTTGAGCCATATGGAGCAAAATCGCGATCTTGCCGGAGCGTTGATTTTCGAGATTCGAGCCAGCCGGTTTGAGCATCGTTCGAAACAGATGCGCGAAGCGATGGAACGCCTCACGGCGCTTGGGTTCCGCTTTTCGATCGATCATGCCGAGACGATTGATATTGACCTTCCGCGTCTTCAGGATGCGGGCATTCGGTTTGTTAAATTCAATGGCGGCGATCTGATTGATCAATTGCGCGACCCATTCGGGCCGCGTCCGACATCCTCGGTCGAGCGCGAGATTTCAGGCGAAGAAGTCGCGGCGATTTGCTCCCGCTATGGTGTCACCCTGGTGGCGGAAAAGATCGAGGAAGAAGTCAGCGTCGTCGAAGTGCTGGAATATGGCATTCCGTACGGCCAAGGGCATATTTTCGGAGCACCGCGCCCGATCAAGTCTTCGCTGATGGAAGAGACAGCGCCGCCAGCGGATCTGGTACGGTTGCTGACCTCCCGCGCTTCTTAGATTGACGTCCTGCCAGAGGCCGCATACCTCGCGAGCATGACACATCCACAGTTTCCTGGCGGCCTGGCCGCAATCGCTGATCAATATGATGCCATTCTGTGCGACGTTTGGGGCGTCATCCACAATGGACGTTTTGCTTTTGACGAAGCCTGTGAGGCGCTGGTCCGGTTCCGGGATCAAGGCGGGGCGGTCTGCCTGATCACCAATGCGCCGGTACCGAAAGAACAAGCCATTCGCTATTTCGACCCGCTTGGCGTGCCGCCAGAAGCGTTCGATGATTGCGTCACCTCTGGCGATGCGACCCGCGAGGTGCTCAGCCAGCGATCCGGTGAAGTGTTCTGGCGCATGGGCGCTGATTCCGGCTGGGAAATGGACAAATTCTTATATGAAGGCCTGGATTTGCAGTTCGGAGATTCGCGCAACTCCGACGCGGTCCTCTGCATCGGGCTTGAAGACCAGATCAATGACCATCCGGATGATTATCGCGACCGTCTGGCCGAAGCTGCGGATCGCGAGATGGAGATGATCTGCGCCAATCCGGATATTCGTGTCCGCATTGGCGAGCAATTACACTGGTGCGCCGGCGCCCTGGCGCAAGTCTTTGAAGAAGAAGGTGGCAAGGTCATTTATCCCGGCAAACCGCATGCCCCAATTTATGATCTGGCGCTCGCCAGACTGTCGGATCTGGGGGTTGAACCCGCCGAAAACCGCATTCTTTGCATTGGTGATAGCCCCGCCACAGATATGAAAGGCGCGCTGCAGCGCGGCTATTCCGGCCTCTATGTTGGCACCGGATTGAAACAGCATGGCGCAAACTTTGAGCAGGAGGTTATCGACCTGCTGGCCGACTATGCTGTGACCGCAAATTGGGCGATGCCGAAACTCGAATGGTGACGAAACCTGAAACACACTGTAACAGGCCGTGAGCGAAAACGGAGATTGATCCGCAATGACCTATAAAGACGGCTATAAATACGAAGATCTCGATATCGGTATGAAACATCAGACCGAGCATGTGATCACTGAAAAAGACATAGAGCTTTTCGCTGAAGTGTCTGGCGACCGCAATCCGCTGCATATGGACGAAGAGTTTGCCAAACAGACCATGTTCGGCCAGCGCATTGCCCATGGCGCACTGACGGCAAGCTATATTTCCGGCATACTCGGCAATGACTTGCCAGGGCCCGGATCGATCTTTGTCGGCTTGAACATGCGGTTTCGCCGTCCGGTTCTGATTGGCTCTTTGGTGATTGTGAAGGTCGAGGTCACAGAGAAACAGGAACGCACCAGCCGCGTCACGTTGAAAGTGTCCTGTAATGTTGACGGTAAAGCCGCGATTTCCGGAGAAGCCATTGTCATGGTGCCGAAGCGAGACGCCTAAATGACCGTCATTGCCCATTATAAGCATGTGCCAGAGGCCGCACGCGGCTTCTCTGTCGCCTTGGGCAATTTTGATGGTGTGCATGCTGGACATCGCGCTGTCATAGACGGCGCCGTCGCGGCCGGCGGCAAGCTCGGCATTGCCACGTTCGAGCCACCGCCACGACAGTTTTTCCGGCCAGACGACCCGCCTTTTCGAATCTATCGTCCTGCCCGGCGCAATGCGCGGCTCGCGGACCTTGGCGCACAGGCCGTTTTCGAATTGCCTTTCAACGCCGATATGGCGGCGATGACTGATGAAACCTTTGCTCGGGACGTTTTAAAAAACGGCCTCGGCGCGGCGCATGTCACGGTCGGATTTGATTTTCGCTTTGGCCGCGGCCGCATGGGCGATGCCGGACGCCTGGCTTCGCTGGGCCGAGCGCTGGGATTTGGCGTCACCATTATCGAAAAGATTGAAGCTCTCGGCGCAAAAGCGTCGTCCACGGCGATCCGCGAAGCATTGATTGCCGGCGAGCCCGAAAAAGCGGCTGAGATTCTCGGCCATGACTGGATCGCTGATGGCGTGGTCGAACATGGCGAGAAACGCGGTCGCACGATCGGGTTTCCAACCGCTAACCTGCATCTCGGTGACCTCATTCATCCACGCCATGGCGTCTATGCGGTGCGGGCGCGAGTCGCCGGCGAACAGGCCTGGCGCGACGGCGTCGCCAATTTTGGACGGACCCCGACAACCGGCATTCGCGATCCGCTGCTTGAGACCTTTATCTTCGAATTTGAGGGCGACATTTATGGCCAGCAATTGGAAGTTGCTCTGGTGGCATACTTGCGGCCAGAGCTGAAATTTGACTCGCTTGATGAGATGGTCGTGCAAATGGACAAGGATGTCGAAACCGCCAAGCGTCATCTGGCGGGATGACAGGCTCTGCGAGCCCTGCTAAGCGGGGCCGCATGAACAGGGTGCGACGCATATCCATTATTCGAATTAGCGGCCCGGTTGCCCGCCTCTAAAGGCGCGCGGCCGGGACCGATTGCTTAGCCCTTTCTTCACACGCTGATCCGAAGACGTTCAAATGGCCGATACTGACAAACCGAAAAAACCTGAAAACCCGTACAAGGACACATTGTTCTTGCCGACCACCGATTTCCCGATGCGCGGCGGCTTGCCGAAAGCCGAGCCGAAATGGATCGAGAAATGGGATGACATGAAGCTGTATGAGCGCTTCCGCTCTGAGGCCAAGGCGCGGGACGCCGAGCCGTTCATCCTGCATGACGGCCCACCGTATGCAAATGGCCCGATCCATCTCGGCACGGCGATGAACAAGATCATCAAGGATATCATTGTTCGCAATCACCAGATGCGCGGATTTGATGCCTCATATTTGCCGGGTTGGGACTGTCATGGCCTGCCAATTGAGTGGAAAGTTGAAGAACAATTCCGCTCCAAAGGCCGCACCAAGGACGATGTGCCGGGCGATGAGTTCCGCCGCGCCTGCCGCGAATATGCGACCGAGTGGATCGAGGTGCAAAAAGCCGGTTTCCGCCGCTGCGGCGTCGAAGGCGAGTGGGACGATCCGTATCTGACAATGAACTTCAAGTCCGAAGCCGCCACTGTGCGCGAGTTCCTGCGCGTTGCGATGGGGGGGCGCCTGGTGCGCGGTGCCAAGCCGGTGATGTGGTCACCGGTGGAGCGGACGGCTCTGGCTGAGGCTGAGGTCGAGTATCACGACCGCAAGGTGCCGGTGATTTGGGTGAAGTTTCCGGTCACTGAAATCGCGATCGAGGTCCCATCGGGTGCGGCTGATGTAAAGACCGATGGCGACGCATTGGAATTGCTGTCTGAACCGACTAATAATTCGATGCTGCAGGCGAGCGTCGTGATCTGGACAACAACGCCTTGGACGATACCCGCCAACCAGTCGGTTAGCTATAATCCAACGATCGATTACGGATTGTACCTCGTTACGGAAGTGATGAGCGAAGAGGAACTTGGATTCGCGCCCTATGCTGCGCCCGGGGAAAGGCTCATCATGGCTGATGCGCTGGCGAAGAATGTTATGGATGGTGCGAAAGTATCGAAGTATGAACGGTTGTTCGATGTCGACCCGAGCAAAATCTCAAGGCTCGTGCATCCACTTCGACCCAAGGCACCAGTTTCAGATCAAGCGGATTTAGAGCAATGGTCGTTTTTCGATCACGACATCCCGATGCTCGCGGGCGATCACGTCACCGACGACGCGGGCACAGGCTTCGTCCACACCGCGCCGGCGCATGGCGAAGATGACTTCAATGTCTGGGTCGAGTCCGGGCGTACGACGCAGCAGATCCGACAGATCGTCGATCCAGACGGCTGCTACACAGATGACGTCCCCGAAGCCCTGCGTGGGCTCGACATCATCCGCACCTCCGGCAAGAAGCGCGGGCAGCCGGGCAAAGCCAATCCGGAAGTCATCCGCCTTCTGGCCGAGAGCGGCAATCTGCTTGCCCGCGGTGTGACGGAAATTCGCGATGCCCATTCCTGGCGTTCAAAAGCCCCGGTGATCCGCCGAGCGACGCCGCAATGGTTCATCGCCATGGACACGCCAGGCAAGGATGGCTCGCCGCCTTTGCGCGAGATGGCGCTGAAAGGCATCGAACAGGCCAAATTCGTCCCGCCAACCGGCTATAACCGGCTGAAAGCCATGGTTGCGGATCGCCCTGACTGGCTGATCTCACGCCAGCGCAATTGGGGTGTGCCGATCACACTGCTGGTCAATGAGAAAGGCGAGCCGCACACGGCCGCCATGCCGGAGGCCGACGCAGCAGCGGTGAATGAGAAGATCCTCGCCAAGATAAGCGAAGAAGGCGTCGAGGGCTGGTTCTCGGCTGAGGTCAGCGACTTCCTCGATGAGCCAAGCGGTTGGGACAAGGTCAATGATGTGCTGGATGTCTGGTTTGATTCAGGCACGACCCACGCTTTTGCGCTGCGCGATCGCGGCATCATTGATGATGAGACCGGCGTTGCGGACGTCTATATGGAAGGCTCTGACCAGCACCGTGGCTGGTTCCAGTCATCCTTGCTGGAAAGCTGCGCCACGCGCGGCATGGCACCATTCAAGCAGGTCGTCACGCATGGCATGATTGTCGATGGCGACGGCAAGAAAATGTCGAAATCGATCGGCAATACGATCGACCCGGCCGATTTTGCTGAAAAGTATGGCATCGAAATCCTGCGCCTGTGGACGGCGAGTGCGGATTATACCGAAGACCTCCGCATCTCGGACGAGATTATCAAAGGCGCGGTCGAGAATTATCGTCGCCTGCGCAACACGATGCGCTATCTGCTCGGCGCGCTGCATGGATATTCGCCAGACGAAGCGGTCCTGCCAGTTGAAATGCCAGGCCTGGAAACCTGGGTCCTGCATCGCCTAGCCGAACTCGATGAAACGGTCCGCGCGGCCTATGATGAGCATGATTTTAAGCGGGTCATGACGGCCTTGCTCAATTTCTGTTCGGTCGATCTTTCAGCGGTCTATTTCGATATTCGCAAAGACAGCCTCTATTGTGATGCGCCAAGCGACGTCCGGCGCCGCTCAGCCCGTACGGTGATGGCGGCGATTCTGGAGCGTTTGCTGGCCTGGCTGGCGCCTATCATGCCCTTCACGACAGAAGAGACCTTCTTGATGAGCGTGTTCGCGGATCGCGCTGACAGTGTGCATTTGCTGCAATTCCCAGAGACGCCGCTGGACTGGAAAGACGACGACCTCGCCGCGCGGTGGGAGAAGATCTTCCGCGTTCGCCGCGTCGTCACCGGCGCGATTGAGGTTGAACGCCGTGAAAAGCGCATTCGGTCTTCGCTGGAAGCTGCGCCAACCGTGTTTATTGCTGATCCAGAACTGCTCGCCGCCTATGACGGCGAAGCGGCAGAAGACATTTTCATCACCTCGCAAGCCGAATTGGTGACGACGGA
>JBCCDZ010000045.1:0-14085 GCA_039030525.1 Pseudomonadota bacterium
CAATTCTAAAGCATCGTGCTTAGACTGCTTAGGGAGTGCGGCCGATGTCATTGAAAGCCAAAGATACGTTTAAGCCTTTTCGCGATCAGAAGGAAGGGCTGACCTTGTCTATCCGCGGTGAGAGCATCCCCATGCTCTTATCCTATCATCAGGTGCGGCAAGCCGCGAAGGATTGGCAGACCTTTAGTTCGGATGCGCCGTTTCGCGTGCCCATCCCGTCTGAAGAGCGTGAGCGCAGTGTCCGGCAATTACCGATCGAGGCTGATCCCCCGGAACATAAACGGTATCGGGTTTTGATCGAGCCATTCTTTCGTAAACCCATGCAGGCTGACTATGTTGCTCGCATTGATGCGCTCATCGAAAGAACGCTTAGGCAATGCGCAAAGCATGCGCGCTTTGATGTGGTGCGCGAATTTGCACTACCCATTCAGTCTTATGCTCTGACCTATTTGCTTGGCGTAGCAGAGACCGAAGGCGATATCTGGGCTGGCTGGGGTACGCATGTGTTCCGGGATGGCGAAGATTCAGAACAGAAAGGGTCGAAGCTCGAAGCCTATTTGCGCGGTGCCATTGCCCAGGCGCAAACTGGGAAGGATGCGGACAATTTCTTCGTCGCGCTAAACCGGATGACGATTGACGGTCGCCCGCTCGATGACGTCGAGAAATTGGGCATCAGCAATCTGGCCTTTGCCGGCGGCCGGGACACGATCATCAATGCCATCACGTATGTCATGTGGTATTTTGCGCAGGCGCCAGAGGCACTGATTGCCGCTGCAGCCGACGCAAGACGGATCAACCTCGCGGTCGAGGAGTTTATTCGCGTCCTGTCGCCGCTGACGCATATTGGGCGGATTTGCCCCGAGCAAGGTGGGAGCGATGGTCGTGTCTCTTTGTGCTGGGCGGCAGCGAATTACGATCCGGACGTATTCGACGCCCCCGAGACCATTAATCTTGCTCGGTCGCCGAACCCGCATGTCGGTTTTGGCAGCGGTCATCACGCTTGTCTCGGTGCCCCGCAGGCGCGGGCTATTCTAAGATCGCTGATCCGGAGTCTTGTTGACCATGTAAGCGCGTTGCGAATTGCGCAGGAGACGCCGAACCTGGAGCCATATGGTGCCGAACGCCGAGCTGTCGGGTTCGCGCAATTGATCGCGACCCTCGCGCTGCAATGACGGATTTCGGTCAAAGAAAAAGCCGCTGCGAAACCGAATGTTCGGCAAGCGCAGCGGCCAGTCAGACCCGCCCAGACAGGAGGGCAATAGGCGGGTTAAAGCCTTACGGCTTAAAGTGAACGACTAACGGTCAGAACGACGCGCTCGTCAGCGTTTGGATCATTGTCGACATCGCTGCCCCAGAAGCGCAGGTCGAAATCGACATATTCAGTGCTCAACGTCGCGCCGAGTGAGTAGTTTGTGTACTCGTCGAAGCCGTCGAGATAGTTGCCGACAGTGGCATCAAAACCCAGCGTGTCAGTGGCGCTGAAGCCAGCAGACAGGTCGAGATAGGCTGTTTCATTGTCTGGGTCATAATAGATGTAGCCGCCGACAGAGATGGCGTCGAAAGAGTATCCGAGGCCGCCATAGACTTCGACAAAGTCGAGATCGTCTGCATCTGGATAGACATATCCGATGACACCGACATCCCATGCCAGGCCAGCTTCGGTTTCGCCAGCTACCCCGCCATAGAGGTCAAGCTCCATATTGGCGCCGCCAAAGTCGACGATAGAGGCCCAGGTGCCTGCATAGAACAGGCCATTGGCATAGTCGAAGCCACCTTGAATGGCCGGGTTTTCGCTATTCTGCGAGAAACCACGCCAGACATAGTCAGTGGTCAAGGCGACGTTGCCAGAAAATTCGCCTTCAGCAATTGCTGCAGGAGCCGTAAATGCGCCGGCAACCATTGCGAGTGCCAGACCGCGTGAAATCATTTTTCCCATCAATCCGTTCCTTCCAGATATTTCGATTGGTGGACACAAAAGAGCCGAGTGCCTTAAGTTTAGCCACTTAACTTGGGCTGAATGGCTGCTTTTTCTGAATGCTCGCACGAAATTCGAGCAGATGACCCAAAACGCGCTCATATACGCGTCGAATGGGTCCAATTGCAGTCGGGCGTGCGCGCACGGTCGCGAGCGTTACCCAAATACCACCCTGAACTCAGCCTGCTTCGAGCAGAATGACAGCGAAATAGGCCTTGGGATCACGCCACACCTGCGACAGATGCCATCCGGTCGCTGTAAGTTGCTTCGTCAATGTGTCGAGATCGAATTTGCGCGAGTTCTCGGTGTGAATGGTTTCGCCTTTGCGGAAGGAAAAGCGATCATGCGCAAGTGTCACTTGCTGGTCGGTCAGGCTTTCCAGGTGCATTTCAATCCGCGACGCTGCATCATTCCAGATCGCACGATGGGCAAATTGGTCGAGATTGAAATCCGCGCCCAATTCGCGATTGATGCGGGTGAGCAGGTTGAGATTAAAGGCGGCCGTCACGCCGGCTTTGTCATCATAAGCCGGGATCAGGATGTCGGGCGATTTCCTGAGATCGACGCCGATGATAAATTGCCCCGTCTCGCCCAGCAGATTGCGGGCGGCGCGCATGAATGTGTCGATTTCAGCGTCGTCGAGATTGCCAATCGTCGATCCCGGAAAGAACCCGACGGGACGCCCGGTCGCTTGAGTCGGCAAGCCCAGTCGGATCATGAAGTCGCCGACAATCGGGTGAACCGGCAAATCCGGATAGTCACGGCGCAGGCCGTCGGCTGTCTGCAACAGAAATTCTTCTGACACATCAATCGGCACATAGCCCGCAGGTTCCACAAGATGATCGAGCAGGATACGGGTCTTTGTCGATGCGCCAGCGCCATATTCCACCAGCAGGACGTCGTCGCCAAGAGTGTCGACGATATCGCCAATATGTGCTTTCAGGATCGCGACTTCGGTTCGCGTCGGATAATACTCATCCAGGTCAGTAATCTGCTCGAACAGAACCGAACCAGCCTCATCATAGAAATACTGGCAGGGCAGGGTTTTCTGCCTTTGCGATAGTCCGCGCACGACATCGGCGCGAAACGCCGCCTGCGGCCCCGCCGCAACGGGGTCAAATACATCATCCATATTATATATCTCGCGCCAGGCGCAGCCCGGAAAACTGCCAGCGTTTGTCAGGGTGGAAGAAATTGCGATAGGTCGCGCGAATATGCTCATCTGGTGTGGCGCAAGAGCCGCCGCGTAGCACCATCTGACCGCTCATGAATTTGCCATTATATTCGCCAACAGCACCCGTGGCGGGCGTATATCCCGGATAAGGCGTGAACGGACTCGCCGTCCATTCCCAGACATCGCCGAAATAGTAGCGCTCGCTTGGATCGGTTTGCACTTGCGGTTGATAATAGCGCGCGCCAGCAAAGGTTCCGGTCGTGGCGAGATCGCGGGCGGCGACTTCCCATTCTTGTTCCGTTGGCAAGCGCGCGCCGGCCCAAGTGGCATAAGCGTCTGCTTCATAGAAGCTGATATGCGTCACGGGGGCTTCGAGATTGACGCGTTGCGGCCCGGACAGGGTCATCGTGTGCCACCGATCGCCCTGCCTGGTCCAGTAATGCGGCGCTTGCCATTGGTTCTGTTGCGCCGCGGCAAAGCCATCTGACAACCAATATCGCGGCGTTTGATAGCCATTATCATCCATAAAAGCGAGCCATTCACGATTGGTCACGGCCCGGCTGGCCAGCTCGAATGGTCGGATAACCACTGGGTGGTGCGGGGTTTCGCAGTCAAACGCAAAGCCCGACCCCAAATGTCCGATTTCGGTCAGCACGCCCTCGAACCGGTCCCAGCTCAATGGTGCCGTTTCGAGATTTGCGGTCTGCAGATTCACGTCAGGCTTGAGGGCCGGTTGTAACGGATTCTGCGCGAACAGGTGCAGGATATCGGTTAGCAGAAGTTCCTGATGTTGCTGCTCATGCGCCAGGCCAAGATTTAGCAGCTCAGTGGCGTCTGGATGGTCGGTAAAGAGCTCTGACATGCGGTCATCGACATGCTGGCGATACGCCATGATTTCATCCAGGCTAGGGCGTGTCAGCAGCCCGCGCATCGGCCGCGCATGCCGGTCACCAACGGCGTCGTAATAAGAGTTAAACAAAAAGCTGAACCGCTCATGATAGCGAACCGCATCGCCATAGATTGGCGCCAGCATAAACTCTTCGAAGAACCAGCTTGTATGTGCCAGGTGCCACTTTGCCGGGCTCGCATCCGGCATCGATTGCGCCGTCGCATCCGCATCACTGAGAGTCGTGCACAGTCCGACAGACTGAGCCCGCACGGCATTATAGCGCTCGCGATTGGAAAGGGAGGAAACGCGCTTTTTTATTGGTTGTGCCATGCGCTTTTGTTTCGCCTTTCACGTGCATCGTCAACAGTGACTGCTGACAAGTTGCGTCAGTAGCGTATCAGGCCAGGACGTAGTCTGCCTGCGGAACGTACTGGCTTTGCCGGCGATGTCCCGTGAAGCTTTCATAAAGATGGAACGTATCGACCAGATAGGGTTCACTGCGCAGGATCTGGAAGTCCTCGCTCCAGGCGCGGACGGCTTCAAGCGGAGATTGGTTGCAATAAGCGACTGTGATGTGCGGCACGAACGGGTCTTGGCTGAGTTTCAGCCGGAATTGTCTGGCCAGTTTTCGACATTGTTCAGCAAGGTCGCTGAGCGCCTCATTCTCAGCCAGGCGCGCGTATAGCGCGCGCGGTTCTTTGCGGCCAAACCAGCCGACACCTGACAGTTCCAATTGAATGGCCGATGCTCGCACGGTTCCGAGCGCATCTGCGAGTTCTTCAGCAATCTCGCCATCGACCTTGCCATAAAAGCAGAGGGTCACGTGATAATGTTCCCGCCGTCGCCAGCGGGCGCCGAACAGGTCGACGGCCAATGGTTCGAGGCGTGACGCCATTTCATCGGGGATGGGAAGCGCGGAGAATAAACGGTGCATCAGAAATACGGAGGGTAAAAGGGTGTCTGGACGAAACACGCCCGACCAGATGGCCGGGCGTGTCTAAACTCAATATGGGCGTCGAGCCTATCCGGCAAGCGCGTCCAGTTTTCCAAAATGCTGTGCCAAGAGGTAATAGAAGGTGACGCGCGACTTGTTTCCGCCCTCGCCTTTCAGCGCGTCGCACACAGACGCGATGGCGGCGTCGAGCTCGTCATTGGTATGGGCCAAAGACAATTTGCCCCGGCACCATTTTTCGCGCACGCGCTGCAATTCAGTGTCATCTGAGCACGAGACCAGCGAGCTGTCGCGATTGCGCAGGGCGATGCCGAGATGTCCCACGATTTTCTCAGCCGCGGCTTGATTGTAACCGTTCGCGTATTTTTTGATATTGTCTTCGTATTTTGAGGCGTCAGCCATTGATGTTCCCCTTTGTTGTGACCGCTTCCTGTAATGATTGAAGCAGGTCAGAGGAAAATTGCCTGCTGACGCTCTTAAAGTCAAACCAATCCAACCTTATCAAAGGTTAAGGGCAGGGAGAGGGTTGTTCCGCGTGGAGGCTGTTTACAGCGGTCTCGAGCTCGTCTGACCAGGTCATATCAAACGCATCAATACAGGTTTTCAGCTGTTCCATAGTCGTCGCGCCAATAATGGTGGACCCCATGAACGGACGCGTATCGCAAAACTTGATCGCCAATTTTGAGGGATCGAGACCGTGCTGTTCAGCTAAGTCGAGATAAGACTCGATGGCCCGCAAGCCCTGTGGACTTTCATAGCGTTGTAGTCGCTCGAAGAGGTGTTTGCGAGATCCTTCAGGTATGGCGCCATTGCGGTATTTGCCGGTCAAATAGCCTTGCGCAAGCGGCGAATAGGCGAGCAATGAAACCTCCTCGCGGACACAAACTTCCTCCAGTCCGCCATCCTCAAACGTACGATTGACGAGATTGTAAGCGTTTTGAATGGTCGACATGCGCGGCAGGTCTCGGGCACCACTTTCTGCGAGAAACCGCATGACCCCAAATGGGGTTTCGTTCGAGACGCCGATATGTCGAATGCGACCCGCTTTCACATGCGCTTCGAGGTGCGAGAGAATCTCCTCAAACGGCTCGTACGGATACCCATAAGCCTTTGAATCCATTTTATTTCCGAACAAAGGCGCCGGGCGGTCGGGCCAATGTAACTGATACAGGTCGATATAATCCGTTTGTAGCCGTTTCAGGCTTTTCATCACGGCCTCATCGACTTGATCCTTGGTGTGCCGCGTCCAACTGACATCGGCGTCTCGCGTCCACAATTGCTTCGACAATCCGGCGATCTTTGTTGCCAGGATGACATCTTGCCGACGTCCACTTTTCTGGAACCAGGTGCCGATAATCCGTTCTGTCGAGCCTTGTGTCTCGGCTTTTGGGGGAACCGAGTACATTTCTGCCGTGTCCCAGAAATCAACACCGCGCTCGAGCGCATAGTCCATTTGGGCATGACCTTCGGCTTCCGTATTCTGCTGCCCCCAGGTCATCGTTCCAAGACAGCAGGAGCTGACCATCAAATCCGTTCGCCCCAGCCGTCGTCGCTCAATTGTCATAGATATTTCCTCAATATTTGATCCGTAAAACCGTTAGGTAGAGAATCTTGTCCTGACCAGCGGGTTCTTCTTGAAAAGCGATAAAAAAGAGCACATAATATAGGCAATCCGCGCGCTCATGCGCGGGCCTTTGAAAAGAGGATGAAATGAACGATTTCAATACGTCTATGGCCCAAGGCCGGACGATGGATGCCAGCGTCAATGTTGGCCTTCGCAACTTTATGCTGGGCGTATACAATAAACTGGCCCTCGGCATCGCGGTGTCCGGTATTGTCGCCTTCATTGCTGGGTCTGTTGCACCGGTAAGCGCGGTCATCTACTCGCAGCCAATCATCTGGATCGTGATGTTCGCGCCGATCGCTCTGATTCTGGCGTCGAATTTCATGATGCGCAATCCAAGCCCGACCAGCAGTGCGCTGCTCTATTGGGGCATTGTTGTTGGCCTTGGCCTGTCTATGGGCATCTATTTCCTGATGGCCAATGTCGGGGTTGGCGGTATGACGCATTTCGTCATCACCAAAGCCTTCCTGGCGACCGCGGCGACCTTTGCGGGCCTGTCGCTGTTTGGGTACACAACCAAGCGAGACCTCGGCCCGATCGGAACCTTTGCGATCATGGGTCTGTGGGGTGCGTTCATTATCGGCATGTTGTTCTTCATCCTGCCAATGATCTTCCCGAACGTCGCTTTCTTCCAAGTTGGCAGCACGATGCAGCTGATCATTTCTGGTGCATTTGCCCTGTTCTCAGCCATTCTGATTGCCTGGAACACGCAGTCGATGAAGGAAACCTATTTCGCGCTCGGTGGTGACCAGCGTGGCATGGCTGTGGCCACCAATATCGGTGCACTGAATTTCTTCATCTACTTCGTGAACATCTTCCAGTTCTTCCTGTCCTTGCTTTCAAGTGACTAAGGAACGATTTGGATTTGATCCGAATAAACCCCGGCCAGTCGGCCGGGGTTTTTTTGTTCAACTCGACTCTCGGCTGCTTGCCACATAGCATGACGAAAAGCTTGGGAGGGTTGTATGCGGTGGTATTATTGGGCGGGATTGGCGGTCCTGATCATCGCGGTCGGAGGCTATCTGTTTGTTCAGGCACGGCTATCGGCGCCGCTGGTTGGGGGTGCCCAGATCGAGAATATGCGGGCGGCGAGCGCGGCGGAAGATGAATCAGCGTTCCATGTTCCGACACCGCAAACCCTACGGATTCAGCCTGCCAATCCTCTGAAGAATGTGTATTTCGGTGATTTACATGTGCACTCCAATCTATCGTTCGACGCCTACATTTTTGGCAATCGACGCACGCCAGCTGACTCTTACAGATTTGCCAAAGGTCAGACTGTTGAATCTCCCGTCGGCGAACGTCTGCAGCTTTCCGTCCCACTCGATTTCGCCGCGATTACGGACCATGCAGAAGGATTTGGGCTGCAGCGCCAATGCGCGGACCCGGCGAATGGGGCGGCGATGCAGGCTTTGTGCGAACAATTAGAGCGCCCGAATCCGGCGTTGTTCCTGCGCTTGCGCGCGACGGGCGTCGAACGACCGCCCCGGCCTGTGACGGCGGATCTCGCCGATGATCAGGAACAGGCTGAGCGATACGCACAAGCGACCTGGGCAGATGTGGTGGCCGCCGCCGAAGCTCACAATGATCCCGGCCGGTTCACGACATTTGCGGCCTATGAATATTCGCCGCCATTGCCAGATCGCGGCAAGATTCATCGCAATGTCATCTTCCGCGGCAGTGACGTGCCGGGTCGCGCCGTATCGGCTTATGACGCCCTGACGGAGATCGATCTCTGGCAACAATTGCGCGACACGTGCGAAGCGCCATGTGAATTTCTCACCATCCCGCATAATCCAAACAAGACCTGGGGATTGGCATTCGCCAATCACACGATTGATGGCGATATCTATGGTGAAGCGGATTGGCGCTTGCGCGATACATATGAACCTTTGGTCGAGATGTATCAGGTCAAAGGCAATTCCGAATGTGCCATCGGTATCGGAACGACCGATGAGGAGTGCGGGTTTGAGCAGTTTCTGCCACGCTGTGAATCTGGGCAGACGACCAGCTGCATTTATCCGACATCAATGGCACGCGATGGCTTGAAGCGAGGGCTCGAGCTCGATGATGAGCTTGGCTTCAATCCGCTCGCCTTTGGTATGATCGGCGCCACCGATGCACACAACTCAAATCCGGGCGATACTGAGGAATGGGACTGGCGCGGGGCGACCGGTCTGTTCGGGGCCACAGCTCGGGTGCGTACAGGTGCAGGACCTGGCGGCGAGAACCGCGTTCTACCGACCAATCCGGGCGGGTTGGCCGCGATTTGGGCGCCGGAGAATACGCGCGGAGCCTTGTTTGATGCGATGCTGCAAAAGGAAGTCTATGCGACGAGCGGGACGCGCATTCGTTTGAGACTGTTTGGCGGCTTTGAATATGCGCCGGATCTGACCGAAAGCGTGTCCTTGCTGGAGGCCGCGTATGCCATGGGCGTCCCCATGGGCGGCACGCTGACAGGGAGAGATGACGTATCGCCCAGTTTCATAGTCTGGGCGAACCGTGACCCGCTCAGCGCACCCCTCGATCGGGTGCAGATTGTCAAAGGCTGGACCGCGAATGGTGAAACGTTTGAATCTGTGCGTGACGTGATGTGCAGCGATGGGCGCGCCCCGGACGCGCAATCCCACCGATGCCCGGAAACCGAATCCAGCGTGGACTTGGCGACGTGCGCCTATGATCCGGACCTCGGCGCGGACGAGCTGAAGGCACAATGGACCGATGCGGATTATCGCTCGGACCAGAACGCCTTTTATTATGCTCGTGTGGTTGAGATGCCGACCTGTCGCTGGTCTACTTACGATAGTTTGCGTCTCGGCCGCGTGCCGCCAGCTGAGATTCCGGCAACCCAAACCGAGATGGCTTGGTCCTCGCCGATCTGGATCGCCAATGATTGAGGCAGAGCTTTAGCGACGCTCTGACCCATCGCTTGCGATTGTGATGTCGCGTTTCAGGTTTTCATTTGACCTTCTTTGCCGGTTTAGTAGTCTGGAACATTATGGCAACAAATGGGAGGGTGTCATGCCGGAAGAAAGCCTGGATCCAGGTGCCGCAGAGATTGCTCGCGGCGTATTGCGGCTGATGCATGATTATGGCTTTGCGGGTGTGACGGAAATGACTCTGGCGAATGGCCGGCGCGCGGATGTCGCTGCGATTGGACCTGGTGGTGATATTTCAATCGTCGAAATTAAATCTTCTGTGGCAGACTTTAGAAGCGATCAGAAATGGCCGGAATACCGGCCCTTTTGCGACCGCTTCTATTTCGCAGTCAGTGCGGCCTTCCCGCAGGATTTGATCCCGGAAGATACCGGCCTGATCATTGCCGATGCCTATGGCGGCGCGGTTATTCGGGAGCCGGATTATGAGAAGCTGGCTGCAGCGCGGCGCAAGGCCGTGACCTTGCGATTTGCCCGCCTCGCTGCGGCCCGGCTTTGCCAACCGGTCTTGGCTTAGGACACGTATGAAATGCCCTCTGGACTCTCATCTCAGCAACACCTAGCTCCAGCTCTATGAGCCACGCTTATCCCATCGGTAAAACCGCCCGCGATGCGCTGAAAAATGCGCAAGACGCGGCGCGCACGCGGTATGAAGCCGAAGAATTGGCCGAAGACCTGGCGATTGCCGCGCTGGATACGGAATGGATCACGCCTGCAGCAAAGGATCTGGCGAAGATTCTCGAGCAAGCAGAACAGAATCCCGGACAGGGTTTTGTCCAGCATTACGAAGATGGTGACGGCAATACGGTGCTGGCCGTGACCTATTGGAAAATCGCCAAGACACCGAAAAAGCCAAAACCGAAGCCGCGCGCGATTGCAGAACCTGATCCCAATCAGGAAGATCATACAGACGATCTCTATTTCAAGTCAGGGCGCACCAAGAAGAGCCGGCGGAAGAAAACCGTCGATCCAAATCAGATGGATCTGTTTGGCGAATCCAAAACCAAATAAGGTCGCTGCGTCGATCTAAGCGGGCTTAAAAGTCAGCGCGACGCCATTATTGCAATACCGAAGTCCTGTCGGCGCCGGCCCATCCTTGAAGACATGGCCATGATGTCCGCCGCAGCGGGCGCAATGGTATTCGGTTCGGGTCATCCACAGCGTGTTATCGTCCTTGAAGCCCAATGTGCCAGGCATGTAATCATAGAAGCTCGGCCAGCCCGTGCCGCTCTCATATTTGGCCGCGCTTTCGAAAATCGCCAGATCGCAGCCCGCACAATGGAAGACGCCATCGCGTTTCTCGTCATTCAGGGGCGAGGTGAAGGCGCGTTCCGTCGCTTCCTGACGGAGGACGCGATACGCGAGCGGCTCAAGTCGCGCTTTCCATTCCGCCTCTGTAAGGGTTCGCCATTCGCTATCTGCGAATTCCGCGCTGACAGTGTCGGCAAAAGCGCGGCCATTGCTGCCGGCGCCAGAGCAAGCCGAGATCAGGGCGGCAGGCGCGGCAAGTAAAAACGATCGGCGCGCCAGAGACGGATGAATAAGATTTTTCATATTGCTGAAATAGGGGGTCGCTGGAAAAGGTCTACTCACAACTGCTTCAATTTCCTGTTAGGCTGCAATCGGTTTCGATTGCCTCTCGCATTGCGCCGCGTTTGCGATTAGGGAGCTGTGTTCTGATAATCTACCAGCGTGAGAAAAGCCTATGACCGAGCCGACAAGTGACAATCTGAGTGAAACCGCCCGCGACAAGCTGCGCCTGACGGTCGAGCGGATTGAGCGGCTGGAAGAAGAGAAGAAGGAAGTCGCCGAGCAGATCAAAGAGGTCTATGGCGAGGCCAAAGCGCTCGGCTATGACACCAAGGCTTTGCGCACGGTTGTAAAACTGCGCAAGCAAGACCGGCAGGAGCGCCAGGAACAGGAAGCCATTCTGGAAGTCTATCTGGATGCCCTGGGCGAGCTCTAAAGCCGGCGCTTGATTAACTCTGCCCGAACCCCCTAAATAAGGGCATGCCGCGCGATATTGATGAGCGAAAAAAACGCAAGGCCCTGCGCAAGATCCGCAAGGCGGCGATGCTGGCTGAGCAGGGCCTGGGGCCGCCGCTCTCGGACTGGGAAAAGCAATTCCTGGAAGAAGTCGAAGCGCGGATTGAGACTTATGGGTCGGCCTTCCATGATCCGGAAAAAGGCGCGAAAGACGAGGCCTTGTCATCGCTGCAGCACATGAAGCTGCGCGAGATCGACAAGAAAGCCCGCGGCAAGGCCAAGTCAGGCTTTGGCTCAAAAGGCGGGTTCAAGCGCAAATCAGCGCCGCGCGTGCGCCAGATTGATGAGGATATCGATCCGGTCCCGGCCACGCCTCAACGCAGCAAGCCAGAGCTGGTCCGCGCGCGGGATCTGCAAGAGTCAGAAAAACCACCCGAAACACCGCCTCAAAGGCGGGCGGCTCGCCCGAAATCTCGCCCGCAATTCAAAGTCATTGAGGGCGGTGCTGATAAAGACTAAACCATTTTCTATATTTTGACGTATAGGAAACAAGCACATCTGGGAAACAGCTATATGAAAACCGTCGTCATTACAGGCGCATCAACGGGCATTGGCCGCAGCGCGGCAGAGCACCTTGCCGCCAAAGGTTGGCGGGTCTTTGCCGGTATCCGCAAGCAAAAGGATGGCGCGGCTCTGATCGCTGCTGATGAGCGCATCACGCCGATCTTGCTTGATGTCACACAGCCTGAGCAGGTCGATGCGGCGGTTGAGACGGTGCGCGCGGCGCTGGGCGGGCAAAAGCTGGCCGGCCTGGTCAACAATGCCGGAATTGCCAATATGGGGCCGCTGGCTTTGCAGCCGCTGGATCAGTTCAAATCGCATTTCGACGTCAACGTGTTTGGTCTGTTGCGGGCCAGCCAGGCCTTTGCGCCCTTGCTGGGCATGGACGAAACCCTGACCGGACCTTCGGGCCGGATCATCAACATTACCAGCGTTGGCGGTCGTCTCGCGTCACCATTTCTCGGCGCGTACACGGCCACCAAACATGCGGTTGAAAGCATGACAGACAGTTTGCGCCGCGAATTGGTGATATTCGGAATTGATGCCATTGCAATTGGTCCTGGCGCGGTCCGCACCCCGATTTGGGACAAGGCCGAAGCCGACAATAGCTCTAATCCCTATTCCAACTCGCCTTGGGCGAAGCCGATCGAAAAATTCAGCGAAACCATGCTGGACGGCGGCCGTACCGGTCTCGACCCGCAAATCATCGCTGAGACGATTGAAACGGCGCTCAGCGCTGCAAAGCCGAAAGCCCGTTATGCGCCAGTGCCCAGCAAACTGACCAATTTCACATTGCCCATGCTGCTGCCGAAACGCGTCGTGGACGGCTTCTTCTGGAAACGCTTCGGAATGACACCCAAATCCTGATCAGGCTTTATGATAGGGCAATCCGGCTTGCAGGCTGACCGCCCGATAGAGTTGCTCGACCAGCATCACTTTGACGAGGCGATGCGGCCAGGTTTGGGGGCCGAAGGCGAGTGTCTCCGGGCAAGCCTCGCGCACAGCGCGGCTATATCCTTCGGCGCCGCCGATCAGGAAACTAAGCTGACCCTGTCCATCATCCCGCCAAGTGGCGATCCGGTCAGAGAATTTAACCGAGCTCAGTTGCGGGCCATGCTCGTCGAGACGGATGGTTCTTGCGCCGTCAGGGATCGCCGCCAAAAGACGCGCGCCCTCAGCGTCCAAGCCGCCGCCGCTGGCAAGATCAGCCAATTTCAGGGACCGCAGGCCAATGCCGGGTCCGGCTTTGTTGAAGCGATTGACATAATCATCGACCAGATCTTTTTCCGGGCCGCTTTTCAGCTTGCCGATTGAGATCAGCGTGATGTGCATGCGCGTGGATTAGACGTCGTCAGGACGATGGCCGCTATCGCCGGCCCAGATCTTTTCGAGATTGTAAAACGCCCGAACTTCCGGGCGGAACAGATGCACGATCACATCACCAAGATCGATCAGCACCCAGTCTGCATTTGGCAGGCCTTCCAGCTTTGGCGCCTGACCGGTCTTTTCCTTGACCTTCTGGGCCAGATGATCGGCAATAGAGCTCACATGACGGGCCGAGCGACCCGAAGCAATGATCATAATGTCTGCGAGAGAGGATTTTTCCGTCAGATCAATAATGGTGAGGTCTTCGGCTTTGTCATCTTCCAGAGCGGTGACGATCGTGTCTGAGAACGCGCGAATGTCTTCAATCGACGTGGCACGGGCCGAGTTCGTCTCAGTTTTTACAGCGGGCAGGGCGGTGCTCCATGGGGTTGTTCGGAGGACCAACTTAACATGCGTTGCGTGCGCGGCCTAGAGGGATTCGGCAATCGGGGCTGAGTTTTGGGGCGGATGGGGGAGAATGTCCGCTTTCGGCGTTGGAGATGACTTTATCCGAGCGGCCGAACCCCAGACTCGCGGTGGCCCCGGGGGGGCGCGGGGGCGGGGGGTGGGGGGGGGGGGGCGGGGGGGGGGTAGGGGGGGGGGCCGCGGGGGGGGGGGGGGGG
>JBCCDZ010000046.1:0-13917 GCA_039030525.1 Pseudomonadota bacterium
ATTCTGGATCGATAGAACATCATGCAGGATGAACTGCATATCGCGAACCGGTGCATCATAACGTGGCATCTGGTTTTTCCTCAGTGGTATTTATTAAACCGTGACGCTTGCTCTAGCGCCACGGTTTGGAAAGGTCATTCAACTCTCACGGGTCGAAAATTTATCAATTACGCGTCATCCAGCTGTCTACGGGCGACCGCGTCATAGGCTTTCAGGTTTTCAGCATCCGCCGCACCTGGGCCAATTTTTTCAAGCTGCCCTTCCAGCCATTCAATGCCGTTGTGCAGCTCTTGCAGCGCCATCTCGATGTCTTCGCGTTGGCTCTCCAATTCCTTGATCTGGTTCTGGAATTTGACCAGAGACATGCGCATCTGCGCGCGCTGGCCATCTTCGAGACCATAAAGGTCAAGAATTTCGCGAATGTCTGCCAGCGGCAGTCCGAGGCGCTTAAGACGTACAATGATCTTAACGCGGCCACGGTCACGATGCGAATAAACACGGGTCATGCCATCACGAGCCGGATGCAACATGTCCTTGTCTTCGTAAAAGCGCAGCGCGCGGGGGGTGATTCCAAACTCTCGTGCCAGTTCCGAGATGGAGTAAGTCCGAGAGTCAGCGATAGAAAGTGAAGTTACGGTATCAGGCATGGACGCAACTATGCCTTGTCTTTACGCGAACGTCAACGTCACCCTGTCGCTTCGTTATCTTGAGGATATGAACAAAGCTTTCGAAATTGGGGAGATCTGTTTACCTTTTTAACCCGGAATTAAGGCCATTCGCTTCATTTCACTACTAGAAATGGGTAAATCGGCGCACTTTTCGAATCAGTGCGCCCGAATTCGGAGTGCCGGGCATGAGCCAATACGGGTCCTGGAGTGTAAAAGGGGTGGACGATCGTGCCCGCGCGATCGCCAAAGAAAAGGCCCGCCTGAAGGGCATTACACTCGGCGATTATATCAACAATCTCCTTCTGGAGGGGCATAGTGAAGCTGGCCCGCGCGACATGGCGCGACGCCCGGACACAATGCAACCACACGCTTATTCCCCGCCCTCTTACTCTGACCAGCCGTACCCAGACCCTATCCGCGCAACGGCCCTGGACGGCATTGCACAACGGATTGAAGCGGTCGAGGCGCGATCGACGCTGGCGATTACAGGTATTGACCAATCCGTGCTCGGTCTATTGGCGCGGCTGGAGACGACCGAAAACTCTACGGCCGCAATGACCGCAGAAGTTGAGCGCATGATCGACGAATTGCGCGAAACGCATGAATTACTGCACGATAAAGTTGGCGTGCTGGAAAATGATGAAAGCGGTCGGCGCAGCCTCGAAGCTATGAAGTCGCTTGAGGATGCGCTCGGCAAGCTCGCCTCGCATGTCTATGAAGAAGGGCGTCTGAACCAGGACGAATCCGCGGCCATGAAGGGCCGCGTCGAAGCAGGATTTTCTGACATCAACGAGCGCGTCGAGGGTATGGAAGTTAAGGTCGAGTCGACCTTGGCGGAAGCCGCACAGCGTGTCGAAAAAGCTGTTGAACAGGCTGAACTGCGGGCTGAAGGGACATCGCGTCATTTGTCAGAGCGCGTTTCGACGATGGAATCCTCTGTCGCAACAAAGCTTGCCAAAGTGGATGAAGTCGATGGCCGGATGCAGGCCGTTGAAGGCGATGTGTCGGGCGCTATCCAGTCGATGGAAGGCACGATGTTGCGCGTGCAGGAGCGCCTCAACCGCGCTGAACAGACAACAGATACCGCGCTGAAGGCGCTGGAAGGCACATTCTCCAATCTCGACCAGCGTATCCATCATATTGCTGAACTCGCGAGCCCGGAAAAGGCCAATGCCTTGCGTCAGGAGCTGGAACAGCGCTTTGATTCCCTGGCGTCAGATTTACGCGTCAGCGTCGAGGAATCGCGCCGCCACCTGGCCGATGAGATCGAACGTGCCGTTGCCGGTAACAATCCCGATCTGATGGGCGCGCTTGAAACCCGTGTGAATGCCCTGGAATCAGCCGAAGCGGATGCACGTCTTGAAAGCGTTGACGATCAACTCAATCATCTTTCAACCACGCTGGTTCGCCACGTCGAAGAAAGTGAAAATCGCAGCGCCGCAGCGATCGAGAAAGTCGGAGAACAGGTCGTCGGCCTGTCTGAAAGCTTGCACGAGCGTGTTGCTGAGGGCGAACAGCGCAATGCAACTGCGATTGAGCAGGTCGGTAGCCAGGTGGATGGCCTTGCTGACACATTCGCGCAACGCATTGCCGATAGCGAGCGCCGCAGCGCTGGCGCCATTGAACAAGTCGGACAGCAAGTCGCCACCGCGATCAAACACGTCCAGGCTCGACAAGAACAAAGTCAGCTTAAGCTTGCTGAAAGTGTTGCGGGCTCGGAGTCTCGTCAGGAAGAACGCCTGTCTGACGCCTTGTCAAATATTTCAAGCCGGCTGGCGGATATGCAGAGCCAGACGGCCACAGCCGTCTCACCGGTTCAGCGCGCCATTGTTTCGCTGGCCTCTCGCCTCGAGGCGCTTGAGGACTTTAATGCGCCGCCATTGGCTGAGCCGTCCAACACGCAAGCCCTGCCCGATATGCCAGCCATGCAAGTCGATGCGTCGCCAATTGAGATGCAACCGGCGCCGGAACCGGAGCCCGCCCCTGTCGACGCGGAAATCTATCAGGAAGACCCATCGGCTGCGATCGAAACCGAAGTTTTTGAAGCGGTCGAAAACGCCGCTGATACTGAGACGACCGAGACGGCGCCTGAGGGAGACGATTTCTTTGCCGCGCTGCCCGATTTTGACGACGAGCCTGAGGCCCCAATTGACAGCGCTCCGGAAACCGACGCTGTAGAAGAGTCTTGGGAAACGGCAGAGACGGCGCCAGAGGTGGAGCGTGCGGAGCCCCAGGCGGCAGAAGATCTTGCGGATGACTTCTTACTGGCGGAAGAGGCCGATGCCGCGCCCGCAGATCAGACTGACGAGCTTCTTCAGGCCGAGCATGAAGACGACGCCCCAGCTGATCATGACCCCCTCGCCGAACTTGGCAGTTGGGAAGAGTCACAACACGAGGCCCGCGATTCCGATATTTTCTCATCTGAAGAAGATAGCGACGACGCCATGCCGGAATTGCTGCCAACGCTCGACGATGTCGATCTGGCCCACAATACTGACGATCTGACAGCTGAGGTCGCTGACGCGGATGTCGAGTTCGATCCGACCGTGGATGACAGCATTGACCCACTCGGCGACCCAGATTCGCCCGCCGACTATCTCAGCCGGGCGCGCGACGCGGCAATCGCTGCGGCGACCGACCCGAAAGACTCTAAAGCGCGACGGGGCCGTCGCTCAGCGGCATCAACGACACCCAAAACCTCGCGCGGCGTGAAATTCCCCATACTCGCCGCGGCGTCGGTGCTGGCGCTGTCTGCTGCTGGCGCTGGCGCGTGGGTGGCGCTGCGCGGCAAAATTCCGTTTGTCGGCGCCAGTGCGCCAAGCATCGAAACCAAGACCAGCTTGGCAGAGGTGGGCATTCAGGCGCCGACCGCTGGCGACGAACCAAGTCTGACCGGCATCGAGTTTACCGAGGCCGAAAGCGCACCTTTGGACGAGACCCTGTTCGACGAGGAAGGCAGTGTCGCTGGTACAGTCGACCCGGCCCCGGCTGACCCGGTTCTGATCGAACAGGCTGCACCGCCGGTCGAACCTGCGATCGCCTTGCCGACAATCCCTGCCCGGATAACCCGTGCACAAGCCGCGCTGAATGGCGATGCTGTTGCGCAATACCAGCTTGGCGTAGAACGCCTGGAGGCACAGGACTTTGCGGCAGCATCTGAGCTAATCAGCGCGGCGGCGCAGCAAGGCTTGCCAGCAGCGCAATACCGCCTGGCAAAGCTGCACGAACGCGGCATCGGCGTGCCCCGCGACTTTACCGAGGCGCGGGCCTGGACGGAGCGCGCGGCAAATGGCGGCAATATCAATGCGATGCACGATCTGGCGGTCTTCTTCGCGGACGGTGAGGGCGGCGCCCAATCGTACGCGGCGGCGGCTGAATGGTTCCGAAAAGCCGCTGATTACGGCGTCGTCGACAGCCAATTCAATCTCGCCGTGCTCTACGAAAACGGTCTCGGTATCTCGCCGAGCCAGGTCGAGGCCTTGTACTGGTACGAAATCGCCGCGGCGAGCGGTGATGCGAGCGCCCCGGGCAATGTCGCAACCCTGCGCGAGGCTTTGCCGCTGGAACAGGCTCAACAAGCCCAACGCCGCGCCTCAAGCTGGTCGATCGCGACCCCAAGCGCCGCCGCAAATGGCACCTTTGGGGCACAGGCGTGGGACGGTCCGAGCCGCGATCAGGTACAGGCCGTTCAAGCCGTCCTGAATGGACTTGGCTATCAAGCGGGTCCGGCAGACGGGATGGCTGGCGCTGGCACACGCACAGCGATACGGGCTTTCCAGGCTGACCATGGATTGGCGACAACCGGAACGATCGAGACGAGCTTGATCGAGGCGCTAAACCAGCAGTCTCAGGACTTGTCTGGGTAACTTCCTCGCGCGCCAAAGCGCATCCGCCGAAGCAATATATAGAAGCCGACACATGCGGTCGCGATCGCCAGTGCGTGCGTTCCGAGCCGCGCCCAATTGTTGACGATAATGCCCAACAGCCCCCACCCCAGGGCGACGAAATACCAGCCATTGCGGCTGACATAATTGGCGAATGCAAACGCCAGGACTGTAGCTGGAATTAAGGTCATCCAAAGCGAGTGCCAGACATAGTCACTTGGCCCTCGACCCAACACCCAACGGCCGACATCCGGCACGCTGATCGAAACAGCAACGGTGAGCCAGCCGGCAAACAAGCCGACGGTCAGGCCATGCAAAATGCTGCGCGGTGTGCCGTCATACGTCTCGGTCTGATCCAACCGATAGGCCGCCTCCCAAGTGAAGAAGGCGATCGGCAGTAAAAGCATAAAATCCAACCAGACCAGACCCAAACTCTGGGCGCAAATCATCCAGATGAGATTTCCGAACGCTGCCAGCATCAAGGGGGGTGCGATGCGCCGACTGGCATGGCTTTCCTCACGCATATGCAGCGCCGCCGTCAGGACGAGCCCAAGAAAGATAATACCCCAGATGGAAAAGAAGGCCCCGGTTGGCAACTCGGGTGGCACACCCTGCGCAATCGCGCGATCGCCAATACTGAGCCCAATCCCGAATTGCGGCAACAATGGCACGAAAAACTGGGCCAATACAATCAGCAAGAAAAGCGGTTTAGACGATAACATAGAAGACAGCCTCCTCGCTCTGCATGGCACAGGTCACGACCAACTTCCAGTCATTCATTCGTGAACAGGTCAACGAACACCCGCGGCGGCTTTGTAAAGCGTGATGAAAAGCTCTCTCGTCGCCGGTTCCGCCAGACCAGCGCCGCCTGGCGACTTCGCCATTAATTCAAGATCATGCAGCCGCTCAATCAAACGGGTAAGCCTCGGCGTTGGCCATTTCTTCAACCGCGTCTGAAAGGCCGGCCAGTCTGACTTCCAGACCGGAGGTTTTAGCTTCATACCGACATTGCCAGCGCCGCTTTCGCCTTGCAGCGCTTGCGCGTCCAACATGCGGCTGGCTTCCATTTCGAACAGACGGATAAAGCTGATCGGTGAGAGACCTGTATCGACAACGCGATCCATCTCGGCTTGTGCCCGTTCAGCATCGCCGTTTAGCGCCATCAGAACAGCGTTGCGAGCGCTTTCATCAGCATTGGTCTCGCACAAGGATCGCACATCGTCTGTACTCACCGGTCGACCTAGATTGTGAGCATAAACGGCGAGCTTTTCCATTTCGGCATTGGCCAGACTGCGATGTCCAGGCAAGCCGGCAACGAAGGTCGACAAGGCGTCAGCATCAATCTCTACGCTACGCGATTGCAGGAAATCACGAACCAGATCGGACAGATCCGCTGCCGAATCCGAAAACAGATGCAAAGCGGCCGCATTCGGCGCAGCCTCAAAAGCGGTTCGCATTTTTGAGCGCGTGTTCAACGATCCGTTCTGTATGACCAGTTTTGCAGCGACCCGTTCCGCGGGCAGGGCCAGGACGTCTTTGATAATCGCGAACAGTTTCTCGCCCTTAGTGCGAATCCGAATGATCGTCCCATCGCCGAGCAATGACACCGCTTCGAGCGCATCAAACAGCATGCTAGGCTCGCGTTTAATATCGTCTTCGTCGAGCGTGAGCACGGTGCTGGGAGCTGCCTTTTCCCAGGCCTTGATCAAAATGCCTGCCTGGTCAGAAACGACGCCTTCATCGTCACCAAAAATCAGCGCGAACTGGCACGCAGGGTCGGGCTTGTTGGCAAATCGTTCAGCGCTATTGCCCTGAAACTTCATTCGGCATTGGCCATTTGAATGCGCAAATCATCAGCAATCCGACGCGCCAAAACATTCATGGCACGATCGGTGGCATCGATTTGCGCGGCAATGTCCGAGAATGGTGCGTCCGGCACCAGGAAGCTGGTTTCTGCCGCGCTGGTGCCTGAGACCGCGTTGCCCTCAAAGGCCAGCACATAATCGGCGCTGACAATGATGTCCGTTCTTGTGGCTGATTCATCAGGGCGCAAGGCGAGTCGCCCGATGGCCTCGTCCAGCACGATGTTCAAACTAGCAGGACTATCGAGACCAGGTAGACCTGGCGCGAGCTCCTGCAGCAAGGCTTTTCGCAAGGCGTGGCCAGCGCGTCCTTCTATGGTTGCGACATTGATGTTTCCCGAAGACGCACCGCCCGCATAAAGCGGCGTAAATCCACATGCAGACAAGGTCAGGACCAGAAGGGCTATGGCGAGCTGTTTCATCACACTACGATATTCACGATCCGGCCAGGAACGACAATCACTTTCTTGATGGTTTTGTCAGCGATGAAGTTTTGTAGCGCGGGTTCGGCCAAGGCTGTGGCTTCTATGTCATCCTTGCTGGCGGTCTTGGAGACCGAGATTTCAGCCCGACGTTTGCCATTCACCTGAATCGGCATGGTGACGCTGTCTTCGACCAAAAGACTCTCATCGACCTCGGGCCATTCGGCCGCTGAACAAAGACCTTCGCCACCAATCAGGCTCCAACACTCTTCCGCCAGATGCGGCATGAATGGGGGCAGGCAACGCGCCAGCATTGAAGCGCCTTCAAGCCGCGCGTGCAGCAGATCGTCACCGCCCTGTTCGGCTTTTTTGAGAACGCTGACCCATTCATGCACAGTGGCAATCGCCGAGTTGAAGCGAAATTCCTCGATCGCTTTGTCGATGGCGTGCGTCGCCTTGTGCGAAGCTCGGCGCAGCGCCAGGGCCGCGTCGCCATTATTGGGCTGACCATCGCGCGGCGCTTCGCTCAAACCGTTGAAGATACTCCACACGCGCTGCACGAACCGGCCGGCGCCTTCCGCGCCCGATTGTGTCCATTCCACATCGCGCTCGGGAGGACTGTCCGAAAGGACAAACCAACGCGCTGTATCGGCGCCAAAGCTCACAATGATATTATCAGGGTCGACCACATTCTTCTTCGACTTGGACATTTTCTCGATGGCGCCGACAGAGACAGCGTGATCGGTCCCGATTTCCCACAGGCCGCCATCACGTTCTTCGACTTCCGCCGGAGTGATCCATCGACCATTATCGGTTTTATAGGTCTCGTGCGTCACCATGCCTTGCGTAAACAGGCCTGCAAAAGGCTCACCGCTCGGCAAATCCACCTCGCCAACATCGCGCATCGCACGCATGAAAAAGCGCGCATAGAGCAAGTGCAGAACCGCATGCTCGACACCGCCGACATATTGGTCGACCGGCAGCCAATACGCCCGTTCCGCTGGATCATCGACGCTGGCAAAGCGGGCGAAATACCAGCTGGAATCATTGAACGTATCAAGCGTATCGGTTTCACGTTTGGCCGCTTTGCCGCATTTCGGGCAATCGACATGTTTCCAGGTGGCATGATGCTCGAGCGGATTGCCGGGCTTATCAAAGCTGACATCATCCGGCAATTTGACCGGCAAATCGGTCTCTGGCACCGGAACAATGCCGCATTCACCGCAATGGATGACAGGGATCGGGCAGCCCCAATAGCGCTGGCGTGACACACCCCAATCGCGCAAGCGGTAATTCACTGTGCCCTGCCCCAATTCCATGTCTTCAATCTGGCTGATCGCCAGGGATTTGGCGGCGGTGATGTCTTTCTCGTCCAGGAAACTCGAATTCATGATCGACCCCGGCCCGGTATAGGCCGCATCCATGTCCTCGCCTTTGCCGGAGCTGACCCAGGCTGCAGACGCCGTTTCCTTATCCGACGGCCGAACAACCGGCAGGATTGGCAAGTCATATTTGCGGGCAAAATCAAAGTCGCGCTGATCATGTGCCGGGCATGCGAAAATCGCGCCTGTGCCATAGCCCATCAAAACGAAATTCGCGACATAGACAGGTAAAGTCTGGCCTTCAATGAACGGGTGTTTGACCGTCAATCCCGTGTCGAAGCCCATTTTCGGGGCCTTTTCGATATCAGCTTCTGAGGTTCCGACTTTTGCACATTCCGCTCGGAAGTCCTGCAAATCCGGCCGCGTCTCTGCCATTTCAATTGTCAGCGGATGATCCGGCGACAAAGCGACGAAACTGGCGCCAAACAAAGTGTCGGGCCGTGTGGTAAAAATCTCAACGCCGGACTCGTGGCCGACGGGCACGTGACCTGCCCATTCAAACCGCATCTGCAGCCCTTCAGATCGCCCGATCCAATTGGCTTGCATGGTTCGAACTTTTTCAGGCCAGCGCTCGAGTTTCTGCACCTCGGTCAGTAAGTCTTCAGCATAATCGGTGATGCGGAAAAACCACTGCACCAATTCACGCTGCTCAACCGGCGCGCCGGAGCGCCAGCCTTTGCCATCAATCACTTGCTCATTGGCCAGGACCGTATTGTCGACAGGGTCCCAGTTCACTTTCGCCTTTTTTTGATAGACCAGACCCTTTTCCATGAATTTCAGGAACAGACGTTGTTGTTCGCCATAATAGTCCGGGTCGCAGGTTGCGAACTCGCGGGACCAGTCCAGCGACAGGCCGAGTTTTTCAAACTGCGCCTTCATGGCGGCAATATTCTGATAGGTCCAATCACCGGGATGGACGTTCTTTTCCATCGCCGCATTTTCAGCCGGCATACCGAACGCATCCCATCCCATAGGGTGCAGGACGTTATAGCCTTTGGCCTTCTTGTGTCGCGCCACAACGTCGCCCATGGCATAGTTTCGCACGTGTCCCATGTGCAGGCGGCCCGATGGATAAGGAAACATCTCGAGCACATAGGCTTTCGGCGCATCGCCCGCTTCGGCCGGCGTTTTGGCTTTGAACAATTCAGCTGAGGCCCAAGCCTCACGCCATTTGGGTTCCGCAACTTGCGGATCGTATCTTGAGGCCATCGCCTCCCCCATCCGTGAAATATCTAGTCGAGTTCAGACGCTTTGAGATTGCGTGCGCGCGATAGAATCGCATTTTCGAGCTGAATGCCAGTTTCGAGATCGATACTGGCATCTACCCATGCACCTTCCTGATTTGTCTGGCGGAACACGCTGACCTTCACACCGTCGGCGCGCAGGCGCGAATCGAGAATGTATACGGTCGCTTTGATGCGCTCATCTGCTGAGCCCTCGAAAGACTTCCAATCATAAATGATCGTGCCGCCAAACGGGTCCGCGCTCTCCAATGGTAAGGCGCTTAACGTATCCAGGCTCGCCCGCCATAGATACGGGTTCGCTCCACCGGCGATCTCTTCGACCACACGAGTTTCAGCATTGTTGCCGCCACCGAACACGCAACCTGTTAGCGCGAACGCACTGACTGTTGCTGCGATAAGCGTTGAAACTGCCTTCATATCGTCATTTCCTGTTGGCAAGATCTTGTTGATTAACTGTCTCTATAACACCTCAAACTCAGCCTGCCAGTGCTCTTGTGCGTAAGGTTCACGAAGGACGAAACACAGCTCATGTCGATACGCACTTTGGCCTTGATAACGCCTTGCTTCATTCCATTCTCCGCTGGGTTAGCACAGGCTGACACGCCTTGGGAAACAGAGTTAGAAGCCGAATCTGTCACTGTTGTGGCACCCGTTTCGGAGGCAGACGCACCGGTTGATGTATCGCCAATTCTCGGCGAAATTTCCTTGCTCGGCACGACCGAGCGCGTCTTGGAGAATGGCGTTCGGTTGCGGGCCCGTGGCGCATTGCGTGTACAAGCCGATCATCCTCAGCGTCCCGGCGGCATTGGTGGGTTTGGCGATAACGCTGTCGCTGGTGTCGGTGCATTCTCTGGCCTCTCCGGGGCTGCGCCGATTGACGATAGCGACATCCGAGCGCGCCTGGAAACTGCATATTTTCAGGTCGATGGCGGCTATGGCGAGCTGCGCATAGGCAAGGATCAGGGCGTCGGCGCAAGGTTCCACGAAGGCGCCAAATCTGTGCTCTCGCATGCTCGGCTCGACAGCCCGCTATTGGATCCAACCGGTTTAAGCACGATCCGGACGCGTCACGACCTGACAGGCCCGAGTGTCAAATTGTCTTATGCCAGCCCACGTTTGATTGGTTTGCGTGGGGGCATTAGTTTTACCCCCGCGGCGGACGCAGATGGGCTGGATCGACGCCCAAATGCGGGGATGGGGGGTTTTGCGCCCGAGACCGAAAATGCGATAGAATTGGCCCTCAATGGCACCCGTCGTCTGCGCGAATCGGGCTGGCGATTCGATGTTGGCCTGGCCTGGTCAACGGCCGACATTTCAAATCCGAGTTTGCTGGTGCCGTATGACCGCGTTGAGACTTTTTCCGGCGGCACGCGAATCGAGAAAGAAGACTGGACGTTTGGCGCCTCCTGGCTCGGATCGAACAACGGATTACCCAATAGCGATTATTCGGCCTGGAGCCTGGGCCTGCATCGCGATGCCTACAACACTGAATTTTCGGTAGAATTCGGTCAGGCCGAAGATGATGGCGCGCAGCTCGATTCCCAGAGTTTTCGTCTTGGCGCTGCTCGGGATTTTGGAAAATCGACCAAAATTGCCCTCGGATATGTCGAAGACCGCGCCGAAAGCTTCGGTCAGAATTGGGACTCTCGGAGTATTGTTGTCGAAATCACACTCTCACAAGAAATTGTAGGAATAACTGGAAATTAAGGTTCTCTTAACCGATCTCGCTGCTATCTAGATCATAGGAGTGTCTAAAAATGCGTTTGCTGATGATTTCAGTCGCAAGTCTATGTGGTCTCGCCCTACCGGCGGTGGCCCAACAAGACGTGCCTGAAATGCCAGCACCAACCATTTCTGAAACCGATCAGGCCGAACCGGAATGGTTCCAGAAATTCAGCTTTGGCAGCGACCAGATTGGATCTCCGATCTGGCAAACGACGCCATCCCAGACATTCAACCTGGCCTGGATCAAAGGCGACCGTTGGAGCCTGAGCCTGGATTTGACCTCCCGCGACCAGGATTCACCGCTGCCACGCGAAGAAATGCTCGCCGAAGCGCAATTCCGAATTACGCCGCGTATTTCTGTCGGAGGTGAATTGACCATCGCCGCAGAAGAACTCGACGATACAAAGCAGTGGGAAGATCAAGAGATCGAAGCTGGCATCCGCCTGCGCTCTGCGTTTAAATTCTAGGCCTTCGCGCCCCGTTTCCCACCCCCAAAAACCGGATCAGCCAAGGCTGACGCCTCATCCAATGGCCAGCGCGGGCGGGCTGAAAAAGCCAATGCATCATTTGGCACCAATCCCGCTGCATAACGTTCCGCACCTGCAAGCGCAATCATGGCGGCATTGTCAGTGCAATGACGCAAAGGCGGCGCGACGAGCGCGGCGCCGGCCCCACGTGCAACGTCATCCAGAGCAGTGCGGATCGTCTGATTGGCCGCTACTCCGCCAGCCACGACAAGACGAATGTCACCGACGAGGTCTTGCGTGAAAACACCCAAAGCCCGACGCGTTTTTTCTGCCAAACACTCCGCGATGGCGGCCTGATAACTGGCACAAAGATCCGCCTGCCCTTGCGGGTCCAAGACTTTTGCTTCTGCAATGCGCGCCGCCGCGGTCTTCAACCCGGCAAAACTCATCTCCAGGCCAGGACGATTGAGGAGCGGACGGGGCAGGCTAAATCGGCTCGCATCACCTTGTCGTGCCAGCTTTTCAACAGCTGGACCCCCGGGAAAGCCGATCCCCAATGTCTTGGCCAGCTTGTCGAAAGCTTCACCAGCCGCATCGTCAATTGTCGTTCCGAGCCGCTGATAATCACCCAGGCCTTTGACCGCGATGAACTGGCAATGGCCACCGCTGACCAAAAGCAAGAGATACGGGAACGGACAGGGGTCTGCGAGCCGCGGAGAGAGCGCATGTCCTTCAAGATGATTGATCGGAATGAACGGCTTGCCGGCGGCCATAGCCAGCGCCTTTCCCGTCATCATACCGACCATCACACCGCCAATCAGGCCTGGTCCGCTGGTGGCTGCAACCGCATCCAGCTGCGCCAGACCGACACCGCTTTCGCCAATCGCCTGCGCGACAATCTTGTCGGTTATATCGGCGTGCGCGCGTGCCGCGATTTCCGGAACCACGCCGCCATAAGGGGCGTGTTCATCGATTTGGGAGCGCACAATTTCAGACAATATCGTCACCCGTCCATCTGCATCGCGACGCAGAATGGCAGCTGCGGTTTCATCGCAACTGGTCTCTATTCCCAGCATAGTGACAGGATCGGTCATCGCCGGGATATAGTCAGATCAAGGCGCAGTGGGAACCGGTTCAGTCCAGCAAGGCGGATTTGACCTCGGGCAACCAGGCCTCTGTCTCGACATCATAGACTTTCAGCGAGCCAGCAAAATCCCAATAGCACCAACCCAGTCCACGATTCTCCAGTCCGGTCCGCATCGCGCGCGTCCACCTGGCCCGCTGTTCGATCGGAACCCCCTCATAAACACCAAACTCGCCGACAAAGACGGGCATCCGCGTGCGGATTTGTACTTCCAGCGCCTTGTCCAGCTCGCGCACCATGGCTTCGACATCATCTTGCGTGCCCCAACGCACGCCGGTCTCTGTCTGATCGGTCCAGCTGGCCCCTTGATGCGTAAATTCGAACGGCGAATAGTCGTGATAGGTCAACATGACTCTCGGATCATAATCGGGGCGCGACTCCTCAAGCGCGTTGAGATTGCCCCAGAACGCCGTGCCGAGAATGATCCAACGGTCCGGGTGCTCGCGACGCAAACGCGCCAGAAGGCGTTTGTTCAGCGCGTCCGTGCGCGCCGTCGTCATTTTCGTGTGCGGTTCATTAATGGTCTCAAAAATGACGGTCTCTGGCGCGCCGACAAAATGCGTCGACAGCTGATCCCAAATCGCCTCCAGACGCGGTTCATGCGTCTCCGGATCTTCATTCATCGCGTCATAATGGTGAACATTGATAATGATCTGGAGACCAATTTCCTCAGCCCAGCCCATGATTTCATCGACGCGCGCCAGAAACGCTGCGTCAATCGTGTACGGCGCGTCGAGCCCGGTATGAACCGACCAGCGAACGGGGAGGCGAATGGTCTCGAACCCGGCATCTTTCAACCGCACCAGGTCCACTCGTCGAACGACATAGCCCCACTCGCCTTCGCTCGGCGCTTCCAGAGCGCTGCCAAGATTCATACACCGCGAAATCGGTGCCTCTTCCAGTGAGTAACGCGCCTCCTGGGGTGGCGAATTTTCACTCGCAGAGCCGCATCCAGCGAAAAAAATGGCAACCGCTAAAAGACTATGCCGCATAATGTCCCTCCTGCGCGGTTCAGCTTGCGTGCGACCGCTATCATCCTTAGCTGACTCTCATCTCAAGAAAGGTGCCAAAATGAAAGCCCCTCAGCTGGTTCGAATCGGAACGCGTGGATCACCGCTG
>JBCCDZ010000047.1:0-13559 GCA_039030525.1 Pseudomonadota bacterium
CCAGCCGCTCTATCCGGTGCTTGTGCAATAATGTGCGCGCTTCTTGTATTGGCACATCCATGGTGACGGTGACCACGTCGCGTGTCATCAGACTGCCGACCTGCTGATCAGGGTCGGGCGCAAAGCGCATATCCCGATTGGTTATGATGCCGACCAATTTGCCACGCTCGACGACTGGGATGCCCGAAAAACCTGTTTGCTGCTTGAGCGCCTTCAGCTCGGCCAAGCTTGCCGTCGGTTCGATGGTCACGGGGTTCATCACCACGCCACTTTCAAACTTTTTCACTTGCGTGACCTGGGCGGCCTGTTCCTCAACCGAGAAATTGCGGTGAATGACGCCGATGCCACCCGCCTGCGCCATGGCAATGGCCAGCCGCGCTTCCGTGACCGTATCCATCGCCGCGGAAATCAGCGGAATGTTTAGGCCAATCGACTTGGTGAGTTGTGTGGAGACATCAACTTCAGACGGTGTGACCTCGCTCGCGCCGGGCTGCAGAAGCACGTCGTCAAAGGTGATCGCTTGTCGGATATTCATGTGGGGAGCTCCCTTTTTGGCTCCCTAATTGAGTCACTTGATTTGGGCAAGCCCTGATTGTGTGACGATTTCGCATCCGGCGAGAACATTCTGAGACATTGAGACGATGACGGTTCGATGGAAGACGCGAAGTTTCGGGCGCGTGCCCAGGGCACGATGGTTGTTTGTAAAATGAGACCACGCCGTGTCCAAGATATTCATCTTTCTGTTCGTCGCGTCGATATCGGTATGGTTGATGAGTTGCGTGGCATTTGACGCCCGTGCCGAACGCCGCGCCGAACGCGGCACGCTCGAGATAAGCAAAAGCGACAATTCCGAATTGCACGATAGAATTCAGGGTTACCTGGCGCGTCAGCAAGTTGCAAACTTCTCTTTTGGGGTTTGGCAAAACGGTCAATTGGTGACCGAAGGAGATTATGGATCCACGAGCCCGGCCAATCCCGAGCCGGTTTCGGACACAACGATTTATCGCATCCAATCAATGACCAAACCGATTACGGCGGTTGGATTTTTGATCCTTTTGGAGCGCGGTCATTTTTCGCTAAGTGATCCGATCACCAAATTCCTACCGGAATTCAAAACGACGGAAACACTCGCAGATTACGATGAGGCGGGTACTCTATACACCTACCGCCCACCAAATCCGCCGACGATGGAACAGCTTCTGAGTCACACATCGGGGCTTGCCTATTGGCAAACTTCAGGTGGCATAATCGATCAGCGGATCCTTGCGGCCGGGCTTGCACAATCGCGCGACACGGATTCCCTGGTTCGCGCTTTGGCCGAGTATCCATATATTGCGATGCCCGGCAGCGAGTGGAACTACTCTTTCGCATCAGATATGCAAGGCGCCATTATTGAGCGGATAACGGGACAATCTCTTGCGAGCTTTCTCGAATTGGAAGTGTTCCAACCTCTTGGAATGACTGATACCGGTTTTCATGTCCCCGCACACAACGGACAACGGATTAGCGCTGAGACCAGCTTTTCGAGCTCGCGGTTCGAATATGTCCCGTCGGAGCCCAGCACCCTAACCGAGCAAAGCAAAATCTACTTTGAAGGCGGACACGGCCTGTACTCGACCCGGCGTGACTATTTGAAATTCCTTGATGCGCTTCGAGGTAACGGCGCCAATGGTGCCGCCAGAATCCTATCGGCGGAGACACTCGAAAAACTCAAGACCAATGCGATCAAGCATCGCGGAGCGCCCGGCCCTCGTCGGTCATATGGGGTGCAAGCCGGACTGAGTTTCGGATTGGGCGTAGGCCTTATCGAAGACCCGCTCATCGCAAATTTGGCAGCGCCAAAAGGCACTTATTACTGGCAAGGTGCGCTAGGAACGTTTTTCTGGGTCGATCCGGTAAACGATCTCGTTTTCGTCAGCATGCTGCAAAGTCAGACCAAGCTTGAACCAGATTTGATGGCCAATGCCATGGATGCGATTTACGGCGATACGTATCTGCAAGAATCAGACGCGCAAACGCCGAAACCGCCTCAAGCGTCAGACGGATCTGGTTGACCTGGCACTTCGTCGGCTTGATCGGCGGGACGGCCGGGAATGGCATAGCCGCCTTTTAGCCAGCGGGAGAGATCGACGTCTGCACATCTTTTGGAGCAGAACGGTTTAAACTCCGCACTCATTGTTCGGGTTTCGCAAACGGGACACTTTTTCTGACTCACGGAATCACGACCTCACTATTATCCGTCTCGCTTTGTCTCACCGAGATCCGACCTGCGAATTGACTGTGCAACGCGGAATCAGTTTCTGACTTGCGGCTCTGATAAGCCTGCCAGACCGGTGCGCCAAGCGACAGAGTGAAAAATTTCGTCCGCGCGGCGTCCGCTTCGGCTTGCACATGGCGCAAAAGGTCCAGCAATTCGGTCTCTGCCGGGTGGACTGCACGTGCATCTTCAATCGGCATGTAACGCCAAGGCACGGATGCTTCCAGCAAACCGAGGGGCGACGGTTTCAGGACTTTCGCTGGCACAAGTGCAACCTGCTCAAACGCGCGCTGCGCGGCGGCTCTGAGGCGGTCGCCAGCATTGGCGTTGATCGGTGAAAGACAGTCCAAAACAACAGCACCGCCGAGCCCTCGCAGCGATACTTGCCGGGCCATTTCGGCAATTGCGTCCTGATTTATCGCGAGCGCTCTGGCGCCAGCGCTGCCTTTATCGAGGCGGCCAGCACTATCAATATCAAAAGCGGTCAGCGCGCGGGTCCGCTCAACGTAAAGCTTGCCACCGCCTTGCAGAGTCACGGACGGCGCCAACGCATCCTCAAACGCTGGTGCAACCCATTCGGTGGATTCAATGGTCTCCAGGCTAGTCCCTGCGCCCAAACCGTCACTCCAGGCCTTCAAGCCGGATGCTGCAGCAAGTGGCGCATCCGTTATGACCACGCGCGCCGATTTTTCAAAGCGAGCTTCGCTTTCAATCCTGACCCGCACGGCCTGCCCTTCTGTCAAACCTTCGCGCGACGTTAGGCGCAAAAAAGCTTGCTCGCCTGTGTCGAGCTCACAAAAGGCACCTCGCAATGTATCAACAAATTTGCGCAGCCGCGCCTCAAGCACAGCGCCATATCGCGCGCGCTCACGACCGCCGCCCCAACGCTCAGAAAACAGCCTAAACGGCCGCCCCTTCGCGTCATAAGCGGCTGCACGGAGTTCGCCCGGCGAGGTCTGGGTATAGATTTTGACGCTGTTGGAGGCCGTCATTCGCTTTTGCAGGCGCGCACACCCAGAACCGGTAATTTGGTCAACCAACCATCACGGTCTGCGAGACTGAGCAGGCCGCGCTCAAGTCGTTGCCCCCCTTCGAGCACTTCGCCCGGCTCGAGGGTTAGCTCGACCGCGCGGCTGTCCGCCGTGACATATTCCATGCGGGTATTGAACTGACCGAATATATCACCCCCCGCCATGGTTTGAGTCATGCTGACAGGCGTGCCGTCCTGAGCGAACAGCGCGGTTCCGGTCAGCGCCTTAGAGAAGAAGATAAATTTGGTGACATCTGTTTGTGACCAAAGAAACAAGCCGCACTCACCGTCGAGCAATTCCTGTGGCCCTAAGCCAGAAGATGGCACGCTATTGATCGCAGGTTGCATGGCCATCAAACGTTCGCGGGTTTGATCCGTAGCTGCAGGGCTCGACTGACATGCGGCAATCGCAAACATTAGACTGAACGAAATCAAAGCGATGGGTTTCATTATGGAAGTCCTACGTTGCGCGCTTGCCGATAGACGAATTCGCCATTCTCACGGACAAATCCAATTTGCGTCAATGCGATGATGATCTGCGCATCCTGGGTTTGCACCCGGGTCGAAAACGCGCTTTGTCCGGCCAGCGCCGCGCGGGCATCGATAATGACACGATCATCCGCCTCAGAGGCTCCCTCCATGGCGATGATGAATGCGCCTTGATCGCAACTGATAGGACCGGAGATCTCTCCAAACTGCCGTCCGTACTGAGCCGCTAGCGTGCTGAGCGTATTGGTCGACAATTGCCCGGACGCTTCTGCACAACCAGTTTGAGTCAAGCGAAAGGCCCCTTCGCTAATATCCAGGCTACCGCCCATGGCCCGCACGGCGGGGTCGAGCCCCTCGAGCGCACCAATCTCCTGACGCATGCGGACATTGTCGCCGATCAAGGCACCGCGAGAGAGCGTCAGCACGGCGGTGCCCTGGCCGCCTGCACCGCCCCATTGAATGTCGTAAGACGGCCGCAGCGACAGTAGAGACAAAGGCCGCAATTCCAGGCTGACATCGCCAATCGGTTGCGTGCCGACATACAGCCCGCTGATGCGGCCTTTCATCAAGGTTCCATCCGCTTTGGCCCACCCGGCGCCAAGATTGCCCGCGCCGGATTGACCGAGCACAAACCCAAGCGGCGTGAACGCAAAGATCCCGGCAATGAGCATGATGACAAACAGGATCAGGAGCAGCAGTTTACGCATTACAAGCCTCCAGCAACCAGATCGACATTCACGCGGACCAGGCCATTCCCGGCCTGTTCCATATTAAAACGCGTGATTTGTGCCGAATGTTTGGCCTGAATGTCTTCGAGCCACAAAAAGATCAAGCGAGGATCGGAATTCTCAAATACCAGTCGCACGCTCGTCGTGTCATTGCCTTGCAACCGCGCGATGGCGAGACCGATATCACCAGCAGACCCGGTCACGGCGGCTTTAAAATCCTCGATATTTCCGGACGTGGCGCGGGCATTGTTCGCACTCGCGGCGCCTTGCGCACGCTTGAAGACATAATTCTCCTGAATTTGCGACAGCACGCGGTCGGCCTCGTCCAAATTGGCCCGGGCCTCGTCGCGCGCAGTCATCGTCGGCACAAATACAAATTGCCACGCCACGATGATGACCGTCAGGATCACGGCAACCCCGATCAGAATCTGCTCGCGCCGCGCCATGTTTTGCCACCAGTTCATCATGCGTCCGGCTCCAGCGTCAGATCGCCGATCACTTTTGAGCCACTCTGGCGCGCGTCTCCAGAACGAGCCGTCAGTCCGCCGCCATTCAGAATTGCGGTCAGCCGATCAACGTCGGCAAAACTTTGAAACGCAACAGAAGCCGTCATTTGACGGCGGACCCTATCGTATCGAATCGTTCGCAACTCACTGCCTTCAACCTGACCGAGCGCTTCATAAAGGGCACCTGTCGCATCCAAAAGGCTTAGAAACCCTTGCGACCCATCGCCCGAGTTTGCCCGCGCCGCGGCCAGCGCCTGCTGCACATCGCCGTTCAACTCTGGCCAGCCAACACTGGCAAATTCCTGCGTAAGGTTTTCAAGGCCTTGCGCACGACTATTCATCGCATTTGTTTCCAGAATGACCGAAGCGAACCACCCTATCGCGGCGACCGCAGCCAGAACCCCAGCAAATTTCCATCGCCCGAAGCCAGCCATGTCGACTTGTCGACGCGCCTCGAACGCCCCCTGACGTAGGCGAACGTGCGGACGGCCAGCCTCGGCCCATTTTGCAAGTTGGACCAGCAGGGCTTCCAGCGATGCAGCCCCTGATCCTTGTGTAGATCGCCCCATGGCCCGCGCCACTTGGGCGCCGTAAATCTCTATGTCCGGGTGGGCCTCGGTGATGCCAATCAAAACATCCCGACCGAGTGATGGATCGAGCGCAAATCCGCGTCCATCCAACCGTCCCAAGACCAGGCCTGGTGCCTCGAACAGCGTGTTTCCGGCTGGTAATAAACTATGTGCAGCAACCAGCTCGGCTTCCTCAAACCCCTGCTCTGACAAGGATTGGATCAACTCGGTCATTGCGGCGTTCGAGACAATATTGATTTCGCGCGGCTTGGCAGCCTCGTCCTTATCAAAGTCAGCCAAAGCGACGTGACTGTCTTCAACCGTTTCGGCTAGATCGTCTTCAACCGCGAACGGCGCCGCCCGGCGCGCTTCTTTGTCATTTCGGGCCGGAATGGAAACGTTCAGTCCCAGCACGTCCAAACCATTCAAGAATACGGTGAGATTGCGCCCGCGAGCCTCGATCCCCTTTCGCTCCTGGCTAACGCGCCAGTCGCTGCCGCGCGGATGCGCAATCAGCAAGTCGCCATCAGGCTTCAGAAGCGCATAGATGCGAGCCACTAGCCTATTCTCTCCCGGCGCAGGGTTCGGATCGGACGACCCGGAACGGTTTCGAACAAATAACGCATGGTCATGTCGTGTCCGCGATAAGACACATTGGCCGAAACTTCCACCAGACTTGACACCACGCCGAGGCGATCGACTTGAATTTGCGTCGGATCAATGCGTTTCACCGTTGGGTCTTCCAAAAGGTCCTCCGCGCTCGACCAACCTCCCTGCGGTCGATTGGCAATCACGGAACGAACATCGTCTAGGCTCAGTGCATCGCTCAGCGCCGCCTGTAAGAGAGGCGCCTGGTCCTCGGTCAGCGTGTTGATGTTGATTTGCTGCTGTTGCGCGGCTGTGCCGATAGGCAAGGCACAAATCAGCGGAGCGATGCGTTGTAATATTTCCGGTGTGTAGCCGCGAATGGCGCGCAACTCCTCGATATTGGCCAGCTTTTGACCCGATGTGCGGTAAGACGGGACTTCGCTGAGATAATAGGAATCTTCTGCGCCGCCGCTGCCCGGCACTGCATTGGCATCCATCCAGTCTGTCAGCGCGGCGACCAGCGCGGCAAGATCTGAGGCATAACCATCTTCAACGGCAGAGGTGAGCAAGGATTGATATACACGTTGCGCTGACGCGTTGCCGACGAGCCGCCCGCCCTCACCGCCTTCGGTCAGAGAATTGATATCAAAACAATTGGTGGCGTCGCGCGCCGTGACGCTGAAGACGCCGCCATCTACCGGAATGATTTGGGGTTCGCCCAGCCCGGGCAATTCTGCAAAAAGCTTGTTTTCTAACGGGCCCAGCACTTCGGCCATTCGGGCTTTCGCAACTTCTTCGGCAGAAACCGCATATAACGCCAACTGGGCTTGCGCATCGAGGGCAACCGATCTTTGCGTTGCATCGGTGACCGCTTTGGTGATCGCCAAAGCGGCAACTGACATTGCCGCAACCATCATAAGAACCGTCAAAAGGGCCGCCCCGCGCTGAGGGTCTATCTTACTCACGTGCGCCCTCCCGTAAGAGAGGCCAGCACGAGACTGGTGCCATTTTCAAACGTGATATTGAGCTCAATCAGATCCGGCAGAACTGAGCGACCGACAATCGCGTCGCCAAGCCAAAAATCAGAGCGCTGATCGCCCCTCACAAAGCCAAGCTCTATCCGAGCGACATTTTCCAATAGAACGCGTTGTGAGACAGGCGTGCCACTAGTCGCATCCGGCCGTAACGTTGCTTCGCGAATAAGCGCGCCGCCTCGCAAACTATATTCAACGGATTGCAGAGTGCCTCGGTCTTCGACGCTGCCAGGATTGAGCCAGCCATTGCGAACAAAGCGCAGGAATGGGGCTTCGCCACGAGGGGCTTCACCGTAAAGATTACTCGCCGGCGTGAACTGATCCGAAGGCTGCACAGCACGGTCGCTTAGCGCCGCAAGATCCTGGCGAATAAGCGCCTGGGCGATATCGAGCGTGCGCGCTTCAATCTCTCGTTCGCGTACTTGCTGACTGGCGGACGTGGCGCTGATCAACAAAGCTGCTCCGGCGGACGAGACAATGGAGAGTATGAATAACGCCACCAGGGTTTCTGCCAGTGTGAAACCGCGCTGCGCGGTCCTGGACCGGGTCATGACGCATCCTCCCCGTTTGGAGAGGGGGCAGCGCCGCCCGGCAGATTTTGCGGGATGTATTTAAGGCTGATCAGACTGGCCAGGACCTGTTCGCTTTCAGCCGGGCGAACATCCACGCGCAGGTTTTGCAACGCCCCCTGATCCGCTTGGCTGGCTGTGCGCACCCAATTATAAGTGCGTCCCATTTGCGTTTCTTGCCCCGCTGAGATGCCGGCATCAATCACTTCACGCGTGGCCATGGAGCGCGCCATGACATTCTCGGCGACAGTGCGCGCCAGTAATCGAGATTCCAGGCTGGCTGCATTGCGACTGGCATCGGTCGTGACTTGCATCAAGGGAATAGCGGCGAGGGCGAGAATGCCCATGGCCGCCACGGTTTCGACGAGGCTGAATCCGGACTGACGAGAGCGCTTAGCGTTCGACAAGACGCACCTCACCGGATTCTTCGAGGACGATATCAATTCGAACACCGCGCGCTCTGAGTTGGAATTCTGCGGGCTGTACGATTCCGGTTGGATCAAACACGATTTCCGGCCAACCCTCAGGGCCGATCCGCTCCGTCGTCTGATATTGGATATCCATGCCGCGCGGCAAAATTACGGCACCGCGTTGTGGACGCCAGAAATCCTGGCGCCATTGAAACAGGGCATAGCCCTGGTCTTGCAGTTTCACGCCGACGGGCTGACCTGCCATAATCGCCTGCTCTTGGGCTTCGCGCAGGACACGTGCGAATGCTTGAGCACTGGCCTGTTCTTCTGTCGGTCGTTCCGGCAGGGTCAACGTCACGAGGCCCGCCGTCAGACCGACAATAAAAAGCACCGCCATGACTTCAACCAAAGTCATGCCAGCTTGTCTTCGATGTCGATTTGCGCGTGCCACGAGACCGCCTTGCCTGATCAGGCCCTAAATGTCCCAGATGCTGATATCGGCATTGTCTTCCTCACCGCCTTCGCGGCCATCTGCGCCGAAGGAATAGAGATTGTATGGACGATTTTCATCGCCCGGGACCTCATAGATATATGGCCGCCCCCAGGGGTCATTTGGGAGTTTTTGAATATAGCCGCCTGGGCGATACCGATTGCCGTCTGGCGCGTTGTCGGGCTTGGTCACCAGAGCCTCCAGGCCCTGTTGCTGTGTCGGGAATGTGAACATGTCGCCGCTATAGGATTGCAGCGCCCCCGACAGTCGGGTGATATCCGTCGCGGCCTTCGTGGTGCGGCCCTGACTCATCGCGCCGGTCACGTTAATCAAGACAACGGTCGAGAGCAGACCGATAATAAATACCACCACCATAATTTCGGTCAGCGTAAAGCCGCGCTGGCGGTTGCGTTTTAGCTGTTTGCGCTTGTCGATCATATTACAATCTCCTTAGGCACCAATCGCCATCGTATTAAGCTGCAGAATGGGCAGCATGATGGCCAAGACAATTAAAGCCACAACCCCGGCCAATAAAACAATAAGTAAGGGCTCTAACAGGCCCAATGCTACTGTAGCGTTACTATCTAGCTCTTCTTCCATATAATCCGCTGCGCGGCCCATCATGGCGGGCAAATCGCCGCCACGTTCACCGCTGGCCACCATATGTACGAGCATAGGTGGAAACACTTTCGTCCCCCGCATGGCGCGATTGAGGGGCTGACCTTCCTCGACTTGTCGGCGAACCACGGTCGCCGCCTGGCGGAACACTTCATTGCCCACTGATCCTCGCGCCGCAATCAGCGCATCCGGCACCGTCGCGCCGCTGCCCGAGAGTGTCGCGAATGTGCGCGCAAACTGCGCCGCATTGGCGCTTTTGATCACTTTACCCAGCAAGGGCAGTCGCAGAACAATCCGATCCATGCTGAGCTTGACGGCGGGTGTCCGCAAGACACCTCGTAACATCCACAGGCCACCCGCGAGGACGGGCACCACCAATAGCCCCCATCCGCGCATGAAGTCGGATACGCCAATCACCGCATTGGTCAAAGGCGGTAAATCCTGTCCGAGTGTCTCAAACTGTTCGATCACGGCGGGCACAACAAACATCAGCAACAGAACAACAACGACCATCGCGACGAGAGACAGCACCATCGGATAAATCAGCGCTGACAGAAGCTTGTTCCGCAGCTTACGGGACTTTTCCAAATGGGTTGCCAAGCGGTCCATGACATCGCCCAACCGTCCTGAGGATTGTCCAGCTGATACTACGGCGCGATAATATGCCGGAAACGCCTTTGAAGACTGGCTGAGCGATTCCGAAAAGGAATAACCTTCCTGCACCTTGCCCCGCACGCTCATCAAGACGCGCCGCGTCCCTGGCTTTTCCGCCTCGCCGGCAATCGCACCCAGCGCTTCTTCGACCGTCGCGCCTGATCTGATCAGCATTGCAAGCTGGCGCGTCGTCAGCACCAGATCAGTCCCAGACATCGATCCACCGCCGGTGGCTTTCTCCGCCGATTTCTGGCGCGCTTCTTTGACATCGAGCGGCGACAATTGCCGCATCCGCAATTCCTTACGTGCGGAGCGAGCGGAATCTGCGGTAATGACGCCGGTCGCGCGTTTGCCATCAGTGCCGATTGCAACATAGTCGAAGACCGCCATGACTAGCGCTCCTCCTCACGGCGGCAGACCCGAAGCACCTCCTCGACGCTGGTCTGGCCAGCCTGGACATAGCGGGCCGCATTGCGGAATAAATTGTCATATTGGCTGAGCGCTGTGCGTTCGATTTCATCTTCCGAACCGTCGGCTCGGATAAGATCGCGCAGGCCGGCATCAACGCTGATCAATTCATATACACCGAGGCGACCATTATAGCCGCTATTGCCGCACGCCATGCAGCCAACAGGCCGCCAGAATTGCGGCGCTTCAGCGGCGTTGAGACCGAACATGGCCAGCTCTTCCGGAGTCGAAGTATGCGGTTTGCGGCAATGCTCACACAGCTTTCGCACCAGACGCTGTGCAATCACGGCTTTCAAAGTCGCCGCAATGACATAAGGCTCAATGCCCATATCGCGCAGACGCTGGATCGCGCCGGCCGCGCTATTGGTGTGAACCGTAGATAGGACAGGACGACCGGTTGAAGCAAACTCGAACGCCACTTTAGCCGTTTCCAGGTCGCGGATCTCGCCGACCATGACGACATCCGGGTCGTGGCGAAGAATGGCGCGCAGGGTCGCCGCAAAGGTCAGCCCGACCTTGTGGTGCATTTGCGTCTGCGAAATGCCTTCAAGCCCGTATTCAATCGGGTCTTCAAGCGTCATGACATTGCGCTCGCCATTGTTCAGGACGGACAAGGCGGAATAGAGCGTCGTGGTTTTACCCGAGCCCGTTGGCCCCGTGACCAGCGTGATGCCATTCGGTTGCGCCAGGATATCGCGGATACGGGTCAACGTGGCCTCATCCATGCCGAGCTCATCCAGCCCCAGCAAAGCGTTGCGGGTGTCGAGCAATCGCATTGTCACCCGTTCGCCATAGCGGCTCGGCAGGGTTGAAACGCGAACATCAATGCTGCGCCCGCCAATCGACAGCGAGATACGCCCATCCTGAGGAATTCGCTTTTCGGCTATATCGAGACGCGCCATGACCTTGATCCGGCTCGTCAGCGGCGCGGCCAGTCGGCGGGATGGCGTCAGCACTTCCTGCAACACGCCATCAATCCGATAACGAACGGAAAGATTGTCTTCATGTGGCTCGATGTGGACGTCGGACGCCTTGCGATTGACCGCTTCATAGATCAGACCATTGATCAGTCGGATCACAGGCGCATCATCATCGCCATCAAGCAAGTCTGCTGTTTCAGGAATGCCATCGACCAGGCTAGCGAGACCACCCTGGCTGTCCAACGCGGCTTCGGCTTCGTCACCCGACACGCCCTCGCGGGCATAATGCTCGGTCAGCGCACGCTCGAAATCCTGTGCGCCCATTGGCTGCAAACGGATCGGACGGCGCAACACACGGCGAGCTTCGATCAAAGAGAATGGATCCGCACCATTGCGCACACCAAGCCGAATCTGGTCGCCCTCTCCTTCGAGCACGACAAGGCCTTTGTCTCGGGCAAAGGCGTAAGACAGATCGCTATTCGTCACTGACACTCTCTATGCTTACTTCCGTTCGGCAGTGGTGCCGAAAACTTAATCCGTGCGCCCGCGAAGCGATGGCGTTTCTTGCACATCGACGCCGAGTACTTCGGAAATGAACCCGTCAATTTCGGAGATCCCTTCATCATTGCCTTCGCGCAGCAATTCTTCGGCGCGAAGATAACGATAATTACGTGCGGTCACAGAGCGGGCATCTTCGCGATCGCGAACAATCGTTGGTCGAATGAAGACCATAAGGTTGGTCCGAACGACCGAATTGGTTTCGGATTTGAACAGATTGCCGACAACTGGAATATCGCCGGCCAGCGGCACCTTGGTATTAACCTGCGAGTTCTGCTGTTCGATCAGGCCGCCAAGCACAATGATCTCACCATTGTCAGCCAGAACGTTTGTTGTGATCTGCCGAATATTGGTCGCAAAATCATCCAAACCATCGCTGAGCGTTTCAGAGACGCTGGAGACTTCCTGGAAAATGTCGAGGTGAATCGTATCGTCTGCAGAGATGCGCGGTGTCACGGTCAGCTTGATACCTACATCTTGCCGCGTCACGGTCCGGAACGGATTGCTATTGTCCGACCCAAGAGTCTCACCCGTGGCGATGGGAATCTGTTGCCCGACCAACAAATCCGACGTGCCATTGTCGAGCGTCAGGTTGAACGGCTTGGACAGGACTTTTGAATTCGTATCTGTTTCTACGGCCGTCAGAATGGCGCCGAAGAGTGTATCACCGCTGCGGCCGCCAACCCCTAAGGCGGGCTGAATACCCAGCAAGGACTCAACCGCACCGGATGTCAGCGGATTGGTGCCGCCGAATACGTCTGGATCGACAATCGCGCCTGCCAATTCGAGCAAGTTCGGGGCTTCCCGCGAGAAGTTTGTGCTCAGGAACGGCACCGAAGATTCGCCAGTCCCGGAGAGCAGAAATTGAACACCTAGACTGCGGGCCGTGTCATCCGACATTTCAACGATGATCGCCTCAACCAGCACCTGAGCCCGGCGCTTGTCGAGCGCTTCGATCACGCGCTCCATCGCAAGGATTGTATCCGGCGATGCACTAATGACGAGAGAATTTGTCGGCTGGTGATGCGCGATCGTCGCGCCAGGCACTTGCGCGTCACCTGGCGAAGCTTGTTCAGCCATTGTCTCGGCGAGACGTTCGAGGATCGGAACGATGTCTTCGGCGTTAGAATTGCGCAACTCGATTACGCGCAAAGTATCCCGTACGGGGTCACTCTCATCGAGCTCTCTCGCCACGCGAATAGCTCGCTGGACGGTCGCTTCATCGCCTTTCAAAACAATTGAATTGGACGTTGTCGCCGCTGACACCTCAAAACGATTGTTCGGATTATCATCGCGATCTGACAGCAAATCGGTCAAAATGCCTTCGATTTCGCGCGCTGGGACATTTCTAAGCTCGACCGTTTCGACTTTCGTGCGGTCATTCTCGTCCAGGCCCTGAACGATTTCGCGTAGGCGCGGCATATTCGAAGAATAATCGACCAGTACCAGCGTATTCGAGCGCGCATTTGCGACCACCTGGCCTTGCGCATCGACCAGCGGCTTGACCATTTGAGCAGCCTCTATTGCACTGAAATTGTTCAGTTTAAACACTTGCGTGATGAATGCGTTTGGCCCCGTATTGCGTGCAGATGAATCGCCAATCGCCATTTGCTCCGGCACGATCCGATAAACGCCTTTTCCCGCGGGCACAGCGGCAAAGCCATGTACGCG
>JBCCDZ010000048.1:0-13530 GCA_039030525.1 Pseudomonadota bacterium
ATTGACTTTGCTCATGGCAAGGGCTCCTCGTGAAATTGTCCGCGCAAGTTGGGAATGTCTGCGTCCGTCATGCCGAACTTGGCTCGTTGCAGAAATCCGCCGCGATATTGGTCGCCATCTTTGAACCGCCAATCGGCAATATCTGCGACGAGAAAAGGCACCTCTGCCCCAGACGCCGTTTCACCGATAAAGCCGGCAAACTCGCGGCGGAGAAGGGTCAGCTGCTCATAGTCGCGGCCATAAGCACTCGACGGCATAATAACGGTAACCTGGAAGTTTGAATAAGCGTCGCTGCCGCTTTGCCAGGCCTCGAAAAAGACGGGCAGGCTGGCGCGCGCGTCGGCCACCGCGTTTTGCACAGCTGGCTGCTTATATATTTCAGGCGAGCCCGGCGTCGGACCGCAAGCGGTGAGCACCGAAGCGATGCCGGCCATCGCAATCATTCTCATCACGACCCCCGCGAAGCTTCCTGCTCCGCCCATTGCTCAGCGGCGCCGCGCGCCAGGTCGCGGACGCGGCCAATAAACGCCTGACGCTCGGTTGGCGAAATCGCGCCGCGGGCGTCGATCAGGTTGAACACATGGCTCGCTTTCAAGGCGAAGTCATAGGCCGGTAATGGCTTGTCCGCCGCGCGCAAGGCATTCGACTGGTTCTCACAATCGGTGAACCAGCGCTGCAGCATCTCAACATCAGAATGCTCGAAATTAAAAGCCGATTGCTGGCGCTCATTCTCAATGAAGACATCGCCATAAGATAAAGGCGTGTCGCTGTCTGGCGCGTTGAAGGGCAAGTCATAAACATTGTCGACGCCAAACACATACATGGCGAGGCGTTCCAGACCGTAAGTCAGTTCGCCAGAGACCGGAAACACGTCGAGCCCACCGACTTGCTGGAAATAGGTGTACTGGCTGACTTCCATGCCGTCGCACCAGACTTCCCAACCCAGTCCCCAGGCGCCGACGGTCGGATTTTCCCCATCATCCTCGACAAAGCGAATATCGTGCAGATTGGGGTCGATGCCGATCTCATACAGCGAGTTCAGATAAAGGTCCTGCAGGTTTCTCGGGTTCGGCTTCAGGATCACTTGATACTGGTAATAATGCCCCAGCCGCATCGGGTTTTCGCCATAGCGCGCATCAGCCGGACGGCGCGATGGCTGCACATAAGCGGCGCGCCAGTCTTTCGGCCCCAGCGCCCGCAACACCGTTGCCGGATGCAAGGTTCCCGCGCCGACTTCCATATCATAAGGCTGCAGAATGGCGCAGCCTTGCTCGGCCCAGTAATTCTGCAGGCGCAAGATCAAATCCTGGAACGATTTGGGTTTGTCTCTGGCAATGGGTGCGGTCATGGTCAGTGCATTCTTATAAACTATCGCGCTTCGCCTACTCTGGTCTGCGTTTGGGGGCAAGCAATCTGCGCGCGCTAATCCCAGTCAATGCCTTTGGCATCCTGCTGCAGCCCGAACGCCCAATCGGTCCGTGGCCCGCCTTTTTCGGTATAGAGATAATGCGCCTCCAAAAGCCGCATTGGCCCAGAACGCAGCGCTTTGCGCGCCTTGACCAGAACCCGTTTCGCGTCAGCGCCGGGATAAGAATGAACCGGCAGAACCGTGATTTCACCGCTTTGGCGCTCGAGCACAGCCAGAATGCGCGCCAGATTCGCGGCACGGTGGACCATTATGAATGTGCCTTTCGGGCGCATGGCAAACAGCATGGCATTGATCCAATCCTTGAGCGGCACGCTTTCCAGATAGGCGCCATCTTTGCCAGGACCTGGCGCCTGAATCGCTCCGGCTTCGAAGAAAGGCGGGTTGGAAAAGACCAGATCGAACCGGTTTTGCCAGTCCTTTGGCATTGCTGCGGCACTGCCTTGCACGGTTTCGACCTGGTTTTGCAGGCCATTTGCAGAAATCCCGCGGCGTGACAGGTCAACCATGACAGGGTCTAATTCGAGGCCAGTATATCGCATTTGCTGCGATCTGACCGCCGCCGGAAGCAGCGTGCCGCCCGCCCCGCTTCCCAGTTCCAGCGCTTCACCCGACATGCTCGCATCCAAGGACGCGGCCAGGAGAACACTATCCGTGCCCGCCCTAAACCCTTGTTTAGGCTGATAAACCTTGGCCCGCCCGCCGAGAAATTCGTCACACGTGGCGTCGGTCACGCATCTTTCTCCACCTCACGCAGAATGAACCGGGCACGATTAGCAAGATCGGCGCGCACGGTGATGCGGATCGGTATCATCGGGCCGCGGCCATCAATCATCGCGGTGTGCTCATCCAGCACAAAGGGTTCAATCCCCTCTTCAGAGAGCAAGTGTTTGATATAAGACAGCTTCACCAAGTCATTGGTTCGAAACACTTCTTCCAAGATTTATCTCCAAAACGTCACATGCGGTCGCATACCGCAGCTGTATGCCATCAATTTTGCGCTACCTGTATGGATAGAAGCGAAAAAGTGGAATAGGACTTCGAGCGTGACTGCGCAATCCAATCCCTCCCAGGCGGCGCCGTTCGCGAATATTGTCGAACGCATGCAGAGCATGCTCGCAGACGATTTAGCGGCGACGGAAGCTTTATTGATCGAACGGGCGAGAAGCCCGGTCGACGTGATTCCTGATCTGTCCGGTTATATCGTGTCGGCCGGTGGTAAGCGATTACGCCCGATGATTACGCTGATTGCAGCCCATGCTTGCGGCGGAACCAATCCCGGCACGCATGCGCTGGCCACAGCGGTTGAGTTTATTCATACCGCAACCCTGCTGCATGATGATGTCGTCGATGATAGCGATCTGCGCCGCGGCAAGAAAGCCGCCAAGAATGTCTGGGGCAATAATGCCTCCATCCTGGTCGGCGACTTTCTATTTGCGCGCGCCTTCACTTTGATGGTGGAAACAGGCAGCCTTGATATTTTGCGCATTCTTTCAAACGCCTCTTCTGTCATCGCAGAGGGTGAAGTGCATCAATTGGCGGCGGCGTCTCGTACCGATCTTCCAACAGAGGAATATCTTGCCATCATCGAGGCCAAGACAGCGGCTTTGTTTGAAGCCGCGGCTGAAGCGGGCGCGCTATCGGCCGGGTCGAACAATACTGCCTATGCCGACGCCCTCGCCGCGTATGGCAAGAATCTCGGTCTCGCCTTCCAAATCATTGATGATGCGCTTGATTATGGCGGCACAACTTCGGTCATCGGCAAATCTGTCGGCGACGATTTTCGGGAAGGTAAAACCACCTTGCCCGTCATCATTGCTCGACGTCGTGGCAGCGCTGAAGATCAGGCCTTCTGGGATCGTGCCTTGAATGTGGATACGCAGGCCGAGGGCGATCTTGCTCATGCTATTTATCTGATCCGTTCAACGGGGGCCGCGGATGCCACCGTGACCGAAGCCCGTGCTTATGCAGATCTTGCAAAAGCCGCCTTACGCGATCTGCCTGATAGCGACTGGACTCTGGCGCTCAGCGATTTGGCTGATTTTTGTGTCAGCCGCGCGCACTGATCGCGGCTGCAAATTCTGTAAATTAAATCACAGGGTTTTACTTGCCTGAAACCTCTGACGCTGAGACAAAGACCGTATGTGGCGTGCGTTTTTATTCTCTGCTTCGTGCCTGGCGCTGTCCGCCTGTGCATCGATCGATCATGCTCGTGCGCCAGCCCTGCTTGAACAGGCTGAGGCGGCCACGAAACTGCGCGGCGATATCGAAACGCTAACCGCATATGCGGTGGCAAAATATGCTGGCTACACCGAAGACGCCGACACCGCCGCACGAAACTACTCACGTCTCTTGCGTACGGTACAGGACGATCCCTGGCTGGCCGAACAAGGCATATTCGCTGTGCTCCGAATCGGCGAGGTTGAACGCGCGATCGCGCTATCAAGCCGCCTGCCGAGAGAGACTCTGCTACAAACCGAACTGCCAAGGCTGTTATTGGCAGTGGACGCGCTGAAACAGGATGAACGCGATCGGGCACTATCCTATCTCACAACGCCCTGGAGCAATGACTATCACGCCATGCTCGCCCGCAGCCTCGCGGCCTGGAGCGTGCTGGAAGACGATCCGAGCGCGGCGGTCAACCTGCAGCAATTGGCCGGTGGCGAAGAAGGCATATTCGCGCTGATGGGCCAAACCCTGAGCGCCATCATGCGTGCCAATATTGGCGACACGGACGGCGCTAAATCAGACCTCGGCATTTTGTGGGACGTGAACGCCCGTCTGGCCCTTGGCGTAGAAACAGAAGCGCGGCTAATCGCTCTGGACGGCGACACTGATCTGGCCCTTCAGCGTCTCAAGACGTTTCGGCAGGATGTTGGCCGCCACCCCGCTTTGACGGCATTGCGCAAGGAAATCGAAAGTGGCGAGATCGCGCCATTGCCGACTTATACGGCGGCGCAAGGCACGGCGCTGTCCTTTTACATCGCCACGGCACCGCAAGCCAATCAGACGTATGGCGATGTCGCAGCGGTCTATTTCGCCATGGCGGTCCATCTCGATACTGAGCTTGATTCCGCCAAGGCGCTATGGGCCGATACGCTGGATCGTGCGGATCGCCGACCAGAAGCCATCGCTCTGCTGACCTCAGTTCCAGAAACCTCCGTTCACCATACCAGCGCACAAGGTCAGCTGGCTTGGGCACTACGGCGCGAAGGACGCAATGAAGAAGCGCTCGAAATCGCCCGCGATACGCTTGCCCGGACGGATGATCGCAATATCCGCATCCAATTGGCGGATTTGCTGCAATCACTCGATCGCGACGGCGAGGCGGAAGCGACGTTCTCAGACGTGATCGAGGCTGATGAATCCTCAGGCGAATATGATTGGCGTATCTATTTCGCCCGTGGCGGTGCGCGTGAACGTCTCGGCGAATGGCCGCGCGCAGAGAATGATTTACAGACTGCGATGAATCTCAATCCGAATGATCCAACGATCATGAATTACCTTGGCTATAGCTGGATAGATCGCGGCATAAATCTCGAACAGGGCCTCGGCCTAATACAGGATGCCTTGCGGCTCGACCCCGAAAGCGGCGCGATCACAGACAGCCTCGGCTGGGCCTATTACAAATTAGGCAATTACGAGCGCGCGATATTCTATCTCGAGCGCGCAACCGAACTGGCACCCGATATCAGCGAAATTCTCGACCATCTTGGCGATGCCTATTGGCAGGTCGGACGATTCAAGGAAGCCGGCTTTCAATGGCAGCGGGCCTTGAAATATGCGACCGTTGAAGAGGAAATCCACTTGCTCGAGAAGAAGCTCGAAAGCGGTTTGGCCATGTTGCAAGCGGCAACCAATGACGGCACTCCGGCCTATCCATGACCCGCCTTTCCGAACATGCGCCGGCCAAAATCAATCTCTCTCTTCATGTCGGCCCGCCGAACGAGAATGAACGGCACAATCTGATCTCGCTGGTCACGTTTGGGGATACCGATGCAGCCGACGCGCTCTCAGCCGAGCCGGCCAGTCATTTCAGCCTCGCCGTCGATGGCCCGTTTGCACAGCAATCCGGCCCGGCGAAAGACAATCTGGTTCTGAAAGCCGCGCGCGCGATGAATGACGCGCTCGACGGAAACGCGCCGCCATTGGCCTTTCGCCTACAAAAGAGATTGCCGTGCGCAGCCGGGATTGGCGGTGGCTCTGCGGATGCGGGCGCCGCTCTACGCCTGATCGTGCGTGCGCATGGCGGCGAAACCGCTCAAACGATGGCAGAAGCCGTCGCGCCTCTGCTGGGCGGCGATGTGCTGGCTTGCTTTCATAACCTACCAGGCTTCATGGCCGGTGAAGGCGAAACATTTGAACCGGTCTTGAGCATTCCAAGGCTACCCGCGCTTTTGATCAATCCTGGAATTGAGTGCCCAACCGGCGAAGTTTTCAGTGCGTATGACGAGGTTGCCCCAGACATAATTCCGGAACATCCGCCCTTGCCGGACAATCGGACAGCGTTTCGCGCGTTCGTGTCCTGGCTGAATGATAATACGCGCAACAGCCTGCAATCCCCTGCCATGCGCCTGCACTCTGAAATAATCGACGTCCTGGCTGCGATGCAATCGCTATCGGGCGTGCGCATGGTCCGCATGTCGGGCTCTGGCGCAACCTGTTTCGCGCTGTTCGAAAACATGGAACAGGCTGAAGCAGCTGAACACTCTTTGCGTCGCCAATACTCAGATTGGTGGGTACAAGCGTCTTTGCTCGGGGGCGCCTGATGGCCTGGCAGGACGTGCTCTTGAGCGGAGCCTTCGTCGCCATCAGTTTCGCGATCACGCTGCTTGCCTGCCGGGCGGTGATGAGGTTCGGTGTCGTTGACGCGCCGGACGGTGCGCGCAAAACCCAGACTCACGCCGTGCCACGATTGGGCGGTGTTGCGATTTTCACGGGCGCAATTCTCGGCGGCTTTGTCGGATTGTTTGCGCTGGCAATGGTCTATGGCGTCCGTCCTGACCGCGTGATCGACATTCACTGGCAGGAACTCACCACGGGCGAAGGCCAGCTCGGCTTGGTCTTGGGGTTTACGGGCATCGCGTTCTTGGTTGGGCTTTGGGATGATATCCAAACGGCCAACACCAAGTTGAAACTGCTCATTTTGGCGGTGACCTCTATCGCCGTTACGGCTTTAGGTTTGACGCCGACGGCGGTGCCGACGCCTTGGGGCGAATGGACAATGCCCGGCTTGCTCATCGCCGGCAGCGCCTTGTGGCTATTGGTGTTCACGAATGCCGCCAATTTCATGGATGGTTCGAATGGCCTCGCAATCGCAAGCACGGGCATCATGCTGGCGGGACTTGCCATGACCGGCGTGATCGCAGGCAACCTTGTGTTCAGCGTCTGGTGGTTCCCGGTTTTCGGCGCGATTGCAGGCTTCTTGATGCACAATTTGCGGGGCCAGCTTTACTCTGGTGATGCAGGCGCGCTTGGGCTTGGCGGCTTGTTCGCGGCGCTTGGTTTGATGTCTGGCCTGGAGGTCTGGACGGTGGCAACCTTCGCGCTGCCTTTCCTCGTCGACGTGTTGTTAACGCTGGTTTGGCGCGCCAAGCATCAGCGAAATTGGCTCACCGCACATCTGGATCATGCGTATCAATTTTTAATCAAATCCGGCTGGAGCCATATTGAGGCGGCGGTGCTCTATTGGGGCTTGTCGGTCACGGCCGGGAGCCTGGCTTATATTGGTGCACAAGCCGGCGGTGCAGCGCCATTTGCGATTTTCTGGACGCTAAGTGCTGCCGGTAGTGTGCTCTGGATCCTCCACCGGCGCGCCGCCAAGCGCGACGATCTCGCGAATTAGTCCGTCAGTCCCGTAGGTCTGTGCCTTCAGATTTGGCCGGCAAGACCACGCGACAGGCACCAACAACAAAACCATGGCAGCGCCAGCAACAGTCGCTTCAACACCGCCTCTGCCAGTCATATTGGTCAGCCCGGCATAGACCAGGAAAATCCCCAACAGGCTTCCGGCAATGCCAAGAATGAATAGAGCCGTTCGCCAGGGTGCGGAATAGCCGTGCTTGATCTGCTGGCCTGGATTTACGCGTTCCAGGCCCTGCGCCACGGCGATTATGAGCCCAAAGAATTCATCACGAGCGCCGCCTGAATCCGTGTACTCAATCTTGGTTACCCCGGACTCGGACGTGAGATGAAACCAGGCACTTCGCGTTCCGCGATAGGTCACTGTATTCCAGCTGGCATCCGTCACATCTGCAAGGTTGAGCGCGCTCGCTCCGCCACGACGCATCAGATGATCATCCTTGAGCGCCCAGGTTTGAGACTTACGAACCGGCGCTGGCTTGAAACTGTATTCACGCATGCCTTCGCTCCGTTCATCCTCGCAAAGGCGGGGATCTCCAACTTATCTTATTGTACCAAACCGTTAGAGATCCCCAAACAGGTTAGGGATGATCGAGGTCTCAATCACATATTTGGATAAGCCGGACCGCCGCCGCCTTCCGGCGTCACCCAATTGATATTCTGATTGGGATCCTTGATATCGCAGGTCTTGCAGTGAATGCAGTTTTGCGAGTTGATCTGGAAGCGGGGCGGCTGTCCCTCTTCTTCGACCCATTCATAAACACCGGCTGGGCAGTATCTCGCAGACGGACCGCTGAAAATATCGAATTCAGACGATTTTTGCAGCGCCGGATCAGCCACTTTCAAATGCTTCGGCTGATCCTCGGCATGATATGTGTTGGTGAAAGAGACATTGGTCAGCTTATCAAAGCTCAGCACGCCATCCGGTTTTGGATAATCGATCGGCTTGCAGTCTTTGGCAGGTTTCAAATATTGATGATCGGCTTTGCCATGCTTGAGCTGCGGAATGTAGCCGAAGCCGACCAGATACCGCATCCACATGTCCGGCATGCCCAGCACGGCACCCGGCATCGTGCCAAAGCGTGACATTAGCGGCTTCACATTGCGAACACGCGCCAGATCAGTCCAGACCCAGCTGTCGCGGACAGCCTGTTGATAGCCTTCCAATTTGTCAGATGCGCGCCCAGCACGGACCGCGTCTACGGCCTGTTCCGCCGCCAACATGCCGGTCTTCATCGCATTGTGCGTGCCTTTGATGCGCGGCAGATTCACAAATCCGGCAGAACAGCCAATCAGCGCGCCGCCTGGGAAAGCCAGGCGCGGGATAGACTGAATGCCGCCAGAGGTGATCGCGCGGGCGCCATAAGCTTCGCGCTTGCCGCCTTTGAGGAATTTCGAAATATCGTCATGATGCTTGTAGCGCTGGAACTCGTCATATGGCGACAGATGCGGGTTCTTGTAATTCAGGTGTACAACATAGCCGACCGAGACATAGTTCTCGCCGCCTTCAGAGAAGTGGTAAAGGAAGCCGCCGCCCGCACCATCTTTCTCTTTTACAGGCCAACCGAATGTGTGCTGAACGAAACCAGCGCTGAATTCCGGATGATCAGCTGGGACTTTCCAGACCTCTTTCAGGCCAATGCCATACTTTTGCGGGTCGCATTCAGCCTCAAGATTGTACTTGGCTTTGACCTCTTTGGTCAGCGAGCCGCGTGCCCCTTCAGCGAACAGAACATATTTGCCGAGCAGCTCCATACCGGGCTCATAATCTGGCTTGTGCGTGCCATCTTCGGCAATGCCCATGACCCCGGCGACAACGCCGCGGACTTCGCCCTTCTCGCCGTAAACGACTTCTGATGCTGCGAAGCCGGGGAAGACTTGCACTTCCAGTTCTTCGGCGCGTTCACCGAGCCAACGGCAGACATTGGCGAGCGAACCAATATAGCAGCCATGATTGTGCATGAAGGGTGGGAAAGCAAAGGTCGGCATCGCCATCGAACCATTCGGGCCGAGCAGCTTATAGGTGTCGGCATTCACTTCTGTGCGAATCGGTCGGTCGTCGCGTGTCCGCCAATCGGGAATGAGTTCATCCAGCGCTTTCGGGTCGAGCACCAGGCCAGACAGGATATGCGCGCCAATCTCACCGCCCTTTTCCAGGACGACGACTTCCAGCTCTTCGCCGGCTTCTTTCGCCAATTGTTTGGCGCGTATGGCCGCGGCCAATCCGGCTGGGCCACCGCCAACAATCACCAGGTCAAATTCCATGGATTCGCGTTCGCTCATCAAAAGTCTCCCAAAAACTGGCGCAGCGACTTGCGCGCCATTTCCGTCTATTCCACTATCTGACCACCTCTTTAGCCAAAGTTTACAAGGTCTCAATGCCCCAAAATGCCTCTGCCGCAGCGTTAAAGGCGCTCACCGACTGGTGGGAGGAGATGGGTGTTGAGGTGAATCAGGCCGAAATCGCGGCAATGATGAAGGCAGAGCAAAGCTCGCTTATCCCTGCGCAGGCAGGGACCTCGGGCTCACAAGGGCCGGAAGCAGAGACGCCAGATCCCGGCAATCGCGGGGATGAGCGGCCCTCGAGACGACGCGGAAAAAACAAAACGCTCACCGATTGGATCGCCGAGGCCGGTGCCCTTGCCGCCGGAGCTGATTCGCTGGAAGCGTTGAAAACCGCGATTGAAGGCTTTGATGGCTGCCCGCTCAAGCAATTGTGCGAAAAGACGGTCATCTATGATGGCACGCTTGGCGCGCCTGTCATGGTGCTCGGCGAAGGGCCGGGTGGCCAGGAAGACAGGATCGGCCTGCCTTTTGTCGGCAAAGCCGGGCAGCTTCTGGACAAGATGCTCGCCGCGATCGGGCTCGACCGCAAAACCAATACATTCATCTCCAATGTCAATTACTGGCGTCCGCCCGGCAATCGCAATCCGGAAGCAGACGAGCTTGCCGTCTGCCGCCCTTTCGTGAACCGCATGGTCGATCTGGCGCAACCGAAAATCATCATTGCGACAGGCGGTGTGGCGGCAAAAACCCTGCTCGATACCAAGACCGGCATTATGCGCCTGCGCGGTTCGGAGCGCCCATTCGAGACGCCCGCCGGGACCAGCGTACCCTTGGTGCCGATGTTTCATCCCGCTTATTTGCTGCGCCGCCCCCAGGATAAGAGCCGCGCCTGGCGCGACCTGCTGCTGGTTCAGGCACGGCTGAAAGAAATGGGCGTCAGCCTCTAAATGCCCGCCCCGCTCTCCATCATCATCCCGGCTTTGAACGCTGAGGCTGTGCTGCGGCTCTGCTTGGCATCGCTCATGCCTGGCCTGGAAACGGGTCTTATTCGCGAAGTCGTGCTCGTTGATGGCGGCAGCGAAGACCAAACGCGCCGCCTGGCTGAAGGGTCCGGCGCGACCGTTCTCTCAGCGCCCATGCAAGGCCGTGCCGCTCAGCTGCGCCATGGCTTCGATCAGGCGCGCGGCGACTGGCTGCTTTTCCTGCATGCCGACACCGCGCTGTCGCGTGACTGGGCTGAACGCGCCAAGAGCCATATCACCGACCGCAAGGACAAAGCTGCCGCCTTTACGCTGGCTTATCGCTCTGACCACCCAATGGCGAAAGTCGTCGCCCGCCGCGCCAATTGGCGCGCCCGCACACTTGGCTTGCCGTATGGCGACCAAGGCCTGCTTGTCTCGCGCAAGCTCTATACGGAAATTGGCGGCTACCCTGATACGCCCTTCATGGAAGATGTGCAGATCATCCGCGCCCTCGGCAAAAAGCGTATCTCAATCCTGTCCGCCGAGGCCCGGACCGATGGCTCAAAGTATGACCGCGATGGCTGGCGCAAGCGCAGTTGGCGCAATGCCTATCTGATCACACGATATTTGCTTGGCGCAAAACCGGAATCTCTGGCTAAACTGTACGATTAGAGACCGAACCGAAGGGCGGGGAGTTACAGACATGTCGCTAGACGCAAGCTGGGACGAAGAATTAGAGGCTGGCTATATTTATCTGCCGGACCATCCAGGCGCCGGAACACCAGGCTGTGTCGCCCGGTCGATTGATGTCTTCGCGCTAGATGATCAATTGCGCGGGATGCAAGTCGTGTTGGATATTGATGACCAGAACCGCGTGATCGGCATTGAGGTGCTGCGATGAAACGTCCGCAAATCCTGATCTTTGCAAAGCCGCCACGCATCGGTCTCGCCAAGACCCGGCTCGCCAAAAGCCTGGGTTCAAGCGTCACGGCCCGCCGGATCGCGACGGCAATCCAGGCCAAGACCCTGCGCGCCAGCCTGCGCGGCGCGTGGAATACAATTCTGTATACAGCGCCGGATCGAGAGCTCGACAATTCGCTTGGCGGACTCTGGCCGGTTCATCTTGAGCGGCGCAGTCAGGGGTCAGGTCATCTCGGCGATCGCCTCAGCAAGGGCCTTCGGGAAGCGCCAGCCGGGCCGGTCCTGTTCATTGGCAGCGACGCCCCTGACATTTCCACTGCGCTGCTGCGCCAGGCCATTCGCGCGCTGAGCCGCCATGACGCTGTCTTTGGACCCGCCCCGGATGGTGGGTTCTGGCTGTTCGGGCTGAATAAGACTGCCCGCACAAAAAGCCCGTTTTACAATGTCCGCTGGTCCGGCCCGCACGCCATGGAAGACGTCTGGGCCAATCTGCCTGTCACCGCGAAAGTCGCTGTGCTACCGCAGCTGATCGATATTGATGATGCCAAGGATTGGGATGTCTGGCACGGCCGTCATGAGACAGAAATTGAAGCGCATACTGAGGCGCAAACGCACACAGCGCCCGCCAATCAGAAACCGGGCCTGTTCGCAAAACTGTTCTATCGGGACTAGCTGGCGAACGCACACCAATCAGGCTTCTTGCTCAAGGCCCTGCGCCCTTTATGCGGCCAATCCCCTAAATGCCCGGCGGCCTTGCCGGCCTCGGCGACGTCCTGACCATTGGCGGACAGTGTGATGACTTCACGTTCATAGCGGTCCTTGCCGGAGCTGCTGGTAATGGCGAGGTCGGCATTGCGGGTCAGCGCGACCATGAATTCCTTGGCGTCATAGCCTAGCTCTCGCTCAAACTCGCATTTGGCACCGCCGCGCGCGCCCACACCGCCCGTCTCGGGTGCATCGACATTGGCGAGGCGAAACTTCATGCCATCGAGGCGACCGCTATCCCCATCCGACCAGTAGATCGTACTCGCGGTCGCGCTCGAGACCGGATTGGTCTGAGCTTCCGGATCAGCGCAGGCAACAACCAGCGTGCACAGGAACGGCGCAAACAGAAATGGCAAAGTGTGTTTCACACGCTTTGATTGAAACGATTCGGACTTTGCGGGGAGAGTCCGGCGCTATTTTTGGCGTTCACCCCGCCCCGAAAAAATCATGCTGCGCGCGCTGGCGTTCTGCGTTAGACCGTACTGCATTGAGAATTCAGCGATGTTTCTCTGTTTTACTCAAATTCAGAACGTCAAACCTGCGAGGCCTGATCGTCTTGCCCATCTGCGTGAAAGAGCTGTGCGAATGGCGAAGCTGCTGATTGTATACCACTCCCGAACCGGCGGTGCAGAGCAGATGGCTGATGCGGCCTGGCGCGCCGCCAAAGCTGAAACCGAGTCCATACTGCAGCGCGCGCGAGAAACGGCGCCAGAGGATGTGCTGGCCGCAGATGCCTATCTGTTTGTCGCGCCGGAGAATCTCGCGGCCCTATCCGGCGAGATGAAAGAGTTCTTTGACAGGTGCTATTATCCGGTCCTCGGCAAGATTGAGGGTCGGCCTTATGCGCAAATGATCTGCGCCGGATCAGATGGCGAGAATGCAGTGCGCCAAACCGCGCGGATCGCGACCGGATGGCGCCTGAAAGAGATTCACCCTCCTGTGATCATCAATACGCAGGCGCAGACTCGCGCGGAAATCCTGGCCCCGAAGCGCATTTCAAAAACCGATCTAGAATCCTGCCGCGCGCTCGGCGCGACGCTCGCCGCGGGCCTTGCCATGGGCGTGTTTTAGACGCGCGATGATTATTTCTTCCCGCCAGGCGGCATCGCGGAAACATATGCGAAGCCTTCATCCAGCAAGGCTGTCACCAGTCCGTCTTCCGCCAGCATATCATCGGTCAGACAGACATAGTCTCGCATGGTCGCGCCATAGGATTTGAATGGCCCCGCCCCATACGCCGCCAACAAGGCCTGCTGGCGCGGCTTGGGCAGCCGAATACCCAGCTGATCATCCTTGTTGATCTGCGAG
>JBCCDZ010000049.1:0-13328 GCA_039030525.1 Pseudomonadota bacterium
CGGCGTCGGAGCGGACATATCGCTCCCGTGCCCGCCATGACATCGGGTGATGGATTGCCCAGTCAAGCTGGGCAAAGCGCGAATACAAGGGGCGGTGCTTGGGGCGCCAAATGCACCAATGTCTGCTGCGTGATCCAAAGAAGACATGGTGAGCGTCCGCTAGCCGCGCGACTTAAACCACTCACTACCCCTGATCAAAACACACTCGCCACAACAACCGCGCCAACAATTGCCAGAATGAACCCCATCCAGCCCCACCACGGCGCGAACCGTTCGCGGGGCAGTGGTTCAGGCTCCGGCTTGTTGAGCTGTGCTTCGAATTGATCCATCACCTCCGGCAAGCGTTTCAGCCGGTCCGCGACGTCTTTGACATTCTGCGCCACCAGTTTTGCAGCGCCCGCGGGCCCGAGATTCTGGGTGATCCAGTCTTTGACAATCGGCTCGGCTGCGGCCCAGATGTCATGGCCAGGGTCAATCGCGCGCGCCACGCCTTCGACTTGCACCATGGTCTTTTGCAACAGGACCAGTTCCGGGCGCAAATGCATGCCGAATGTGTGGGTGAAATCGAGCAGCTGCAATAAAAGCCGCCCCATCGAAACATCAGCGGCCGACTTGCCATGGATCGGCTCGCCGACACTGCGCAAGGCTTGCGCGAAATCGCCAACCGATTTGTCGGCCGGGACATAGCCGGCTTCGAAGTGCACTTCAGCGACGCGGTGATAATCCCGGCGTAAGAAGCCCCAGAGGATCTCCGCCAGGAAGCGTCGCTCGGTCAGGCCGATCCGGCCAATGATGCCGAAATCGACCAGCGCCAGGCGGCCATCCGGCGTGATGATCATATTGCCTTCATGCATGTCCGCATGGAACACGCCGTGATGAATGGCATGATCGAGAAAGCCGCGTGTCACCGTATTGGCCAGCGCCGCACGATCAATGCCGGGCGTATTGGCAGCCTCTGGATCTGTCAGCGGTTTGCCCTCGATCCATTCGGTCGTCAGCACGCGCTTGCCAGAGCGGTCCCAATCGACTTCCGGGATATGGAAATAGCCCGCTTTGAAGGACAGCTCACGCATCTCATCAGCGCCGCCCGCTTCGAGGCGAAGGTCGAGCTCTTTTTCCATCGACGTCGCGACCGTATCGGTGAACGCGACCGGCTCAAGACGGCGGCTCTCGACATTGACGCGCTCGACCGTGCGGGCCGCGCGTTTCATGGCGCGCAGCTCGCGGCCAATCATGGTCTCAACGCCAGGCCGCAGGATTTTGACGGCTTTGGCGCCATCCTCGGTTTGCAGGCGGTGCACTTGCGCAAGCGAGGCCGCGGCGATCGGGTCAGATAAGTCTGGGAACAGCGCGTCAGCTTCAGCATCACCAAACTCTTCGCTGAGGGCCTTTTGCGCGACTTTCATCGGGAAGGGCGGGATCTTGTCTTTCAGGCGCGACAGGTCCGTCGTCGTCTCGACCCCGAACACATCGGGCCGCGTCGCCAGGAATTGGCCCAGCTTGATGTAAGCGGGCCCCAGCTTTTCCAGCGCGGTTGCCAGGCGTTCGCCTTGCCGCCCTTTGGCGCCGCCGCCGAACAGGCGCAGCGTCTTACCTGCCAGCTTGGCCGGAAAGGGCAGGCGGCTATGATACTCACCTGGCAGGATGACATCATGCCGGGCCAGCGCTGTGCCAGCCCGCAGCAATCGTCCATAGTCTGCCAAGGCTTTGAACATGGTCTAGACGGCCCAGCCAAAATGGAGCGCAGCGATGCCGCCAGAGAAATTAGTGATCGAGACGTTCGAGAATCCAGCGGATTCAATCTCGGCCTTGAACGTGTCCTGGTCCGGGAACTGGCGAATGCTCTCAACCAGATATTGATACGAGTCGCGATCGCCGGTGACGATTTTGCCGACTTCCGGAATGATCGCGAAGGAATACGCGTCATAAGCCTTTTGCAGCATCGGCGCCGTCATGTGCGAGAATTCCAGCACAGCGAGACGGCCACCTGGCTTCAGCACACGGCGAAACTCTTTCAGACCGGCGACACGGTCAGCGAAATTGCGAATGCCAAAGCTGATGGTCAGGGCATCAAAGCTGCGATCGGGATAAGGCAAGGCGGTGCCATCGGCGCAGACCCAGTTCAATCGGTCGCCCCATTCGGCATTATCCTTACGCGCCTTACCGGCCTCCAGCATGGCATCATTGATGTCGCAGACAATGGCCGTGGCCTCCCGCGTGTCGCCGCGGCGTTTGCCGGCAGTATCGGCTAGGCTCAGGAACGCGCGCGCCAGTTCGCCGGTGCCGCCAGCAACATCAAGATGGCGTTCGCCTGGTTGCGGGTTGAGGCGGTTCATCGTGTCATGCTTCCATAGCCGGTGAATGCCGACTGACATGAAGTCATTCATCACGTCATACTTGGACGCAACGGAGCGAAATACGCCCTTGACCCGGTCGACTTTCTCGTCCGGCGTGACGCTTTCAAACCCAAAGGAAACAGTATCTTGCTCGCTCATAAGGGCCATCTAAGACGACAAGTCTTAAAGCACCATAGGCGCCGGTGTCGCGGATCTGTAAAAACTATGCCCTAATTCGCCCGTATTTGGTGTGTTACATCCAAGCCATGGGAGTGAGGACGCACAGCTTGAGGCTGTTCAAAGCCATCAATCGGGATGCCAGACATTGGCAAATCCTGGCGCTCTCCAGCCTGTTTTGTATTTCATTGAGCACGAGTGATTTTGGCGCCCGGCCGAAAGCCTTATTCGCCGCCATCCTTGGCGCCATGTTCGCGCAAGCCGCGGGCACGGTCTGGATCAATGCACGCCGTGCCCGGCGACAGACCGCATCTGGCAGCCATTGGCGCGCATCGAACCTGCAAGCGGGCTTTGTCGGCTGGTTTGCAGACTTCCAGTGGAAGTCCGCGCTGATCACGTCGCTGTCGCTGTCGATCTTGTTGCGCGCGAATTCAGCCTGGTTCTGGCTCGCGGCGGGCTTTGTCGCGATCAGCGCCAAATTCCTCATCCGCTATCGCGGCAAGCATTTGTTCAACCCGGCCTGTATTGGCATTGTCGTGATCAGTTTGTTGGCTGGCAATGCCGCCTGGGTGTCGCCCGGCCAATGGGGACAGGCGCCGCTTTTCATCGCTTTCGCGATTGGCTTTGCGGCTCTGGTTTTGTCGAGCGCCAAACGACTCGACATCGCGCTCGGCTTTCTCGCTGGGTTTGCCGCCATGCTGTTCGGGCGGGCGCTGTATCTTGGCGATCCGATGGCCATACCGATCCATCAATTGCAATCCGGCGCTTTGCTGGTCTTTGCCTTTTTCATGATTACCGATCCGCGCTCGACTCCGGATAGCCGGATTGCGCGGCTCGTTTTTGCGTTTGCTGTGGCGGCTTTTGCAGCCTGGCTCGGCTGGGAATATCACATTCGCGGCGCCATGCTTTATGCCCTGGCAGGGCTGGCGCTATTGACTCCGTTGCTCGACCGTTTGCTGCCGGCAAAGCGGTTTGAGTGGACGTCCATAAAGGGAAAATCTCATGAACCTGAAACACCTCGCAGGGGCGTGCGCCCTCGGCCTCACATCGTTCGCGCTTAGCGCGCCGGTCGCCTCAGCGTTTTGCGGCTTCTATGTCGCCAAAGCCGATACCGACCTGTTCAACGACGCCTCGAAAGTGGTGCTGGTGCGAGATGATGAACGCACTGTGATTACGATGGCGTCCGATTATCGCGGCGACGCCAATGAGTTCGCCATGGTCGTCCCGGTCGTGGATGTCCCGCTGCGCGAGCAAATCAATGTCGCCAATCCGGGGCTGGTTGATCATCTGGATGAATATACCGCGCCGCGGCTGGTCGAATATTATGACGAAAATCCATGTGACCGGGTCAGGTATCGCGAAATGGCAATGTCGTCCGCGCCCCCAATGGCAATGGCGTTTGACGGCGCAGTGGAAGAAGCTGAAGCGCTCGGCGTCACAATCGAGGCCGAGTATGAAGTTGGCGAGTATGACATTCTCATCCTTTCAGCTGAAGAAAGCGATGGCCTGATCACCTGGCTGAACCAGAATGAGTATCGCATTCCGGACGGCGCAGAAGAAGTTGTTGGCGCTTATCTCAAGCGCGGGATGAAATTCTTTGTCGCGAAAGTGAATCTCGAACGCCATGACGGGTCTTCCATGCTGCGCCCAATCCAGGTCGCGTATGAGGATGAGGATTTCATGCTGCCCATCCGTCTTGGAACGGTGAATGCCGAGGGCAAGCAGGAGCTGTTCGTGTTCGCGATTACCAGACAGGGCCGGGTTGAGACGACCAATTACAAGACCGTGAAACTGCCCTCGAACATGGATGTTCCGATCTTCGTCAAAGATGAGTTTGGCGAGTTTTACAAAGCCATGTTCGAGCATCAGACCGAAGAAGAGAATGGCAAAGCCGTATTCATGGAATATGCCTGGGACATGTCCTGGTGTGACCCATGCGCCGCCAATCCGCTGTCACGATCAGAGCTGCGCGAGCTGGGTGTGATGTGGCTGGATGAAGGCCCTCAGAATGATATTCAGCCGATGCCGCGCCCCGGCATGCGTCCGGGTCCGCAGCCTGTGGATGCCTTCGTCACCCGTTTGCATGTCCGTTATGATGGTCAGACTTTCCCGGAGGATCTCAACTTCCAGGTCACTGGCGATCGCGAAAATTATCAAGGGCGCTATGTCCTGCGCCATCCGTGGCGTGGTGATTATGGCCAGTGCGAGGAAGCCGGGCTGTATGCTGAAAATCTGGTCTCACGCTGGGATACCGAAGCCGACAGCCTCGCGAAACTGACCGGCTGGGACTTGGACGAGATCAAGCAGAAAATGGCCGATGGTGGCTTTTCCGCCAGTGCGGTTGGGGTCAGCGAGCCGAAGCCGAAACGCTCATGGTGGCAGCGTCTTTGGGGCAATTAGGTCCATTGAGAGCTGAAATATAGGCGCAAGAAAACCGGGCCCGTCGGAATAAAAGTAGGTTTTGTGTAATCTATTTGCACTACAGAGCCCCAAACGGGGACCTTGAAGTGCTGACAAGACGCGACCTATTTTTTGGCAAAAGAACTGACGGGAAAGATTTGTCTTCCGAAAACGGCGCGACGGCGTTTGAAGTTGCCATGATTGCCGGTGTTCTGAGCGTGGTCGCTGTCGCGACCTGGTCAAAATGGCGTCGGCGGCTCGCAAAAAGCGCTTAGCGCTGACATTTGCTACAGAAAAAGCTGGACCGGCCGGACTGTACGATCCGTTTGATCGGCGTCTGACACGTATCACATGGCTCGCCTTCGCGGTCATAAACCGAAAAATGCTTCTGGAAGTAGCCCAGTTCGCCGCTGGCACTGGCGAAATCAGAAATTGACGAGCCGCCGGCGGCAATCGCTTCTGCGATCACATCATTGATCGCTGGCGCAAGGCGCGCGCTGCGCTTGCCCGCCACGCTTTGGGCTTTGCGCCGCGGGCTGATGCCCGACCGGAACAGCGCTTCACAAACATAAATATTGCCCAGGCCGGCAATCACCGTCTGATCCAGCAGCGCCGATTTGATTGGCGTCGCCTTGCCGCGTAGTTGCGCGTCGAGATAGGCAGCGTTGAAATGATTGGACAAAGGTTCAGGGCCGAGATGCTCAATGCGGGGATAGGCGTCGAGATCGTCGATCGGCCAGAGTTCCATGAACCCAAACCGGCGGGGATCATTATAGGTCACCGTCGCCCCGCCTTGCATGTGAAAGACGACATGGTCATGCGCAGGGTTGGTACCGGGATCCAAGTGAAAGTCTGCTGTCGACGCCTCATTGACGGTAAACCGACCTGACATGCCGAGATGCATGATCAAGGCCTCGCCAGATGAGAGTTCGGTGACCAGGAATTTTGCGCGCCGCCCCAGATGCTTAATCGTGGCGCCTTCCACACGGGTTTGAAAATCGTCGGGAAAAGGGAAACGCAAATCGGGTCGATTGACGTCTAAACGCTCAACCCGCTGGCCTTGCATGGCTGGCGTCAGGCCGCGGCGAACGGTTTCAACTTCAGGAAGTTCAGGCATGCCAAGCGGTTAGGCGGTTTTCCAATGGCGGGCAAGCGGCCCCCCTGACAGGATCTGTCGGCAGGGGCGATCAGTTACTTTGCAGCTTACCCTGCAAACAAGGGTGCACTTGGGGCGAACGCGACCAGAAAAAGGGTCAGCGCGGTAGCGCCGGTGAACAGGACTGTCAGGGTGCGGGAGAAAAGGTGATTGGTGTTCATCGTCTTGCTTTCGTCTTCTGGCGATCTCGCCGTTATCTTTCGTTAACGAGCAGATGGGGACGAGCGTCCTTGATGAACACTGTGTATATCGAATAGGCGCTATGCGTGTTTCGAATAAGGCTTTTTGGTGGTTAACGGGCCTTAACGAATAAGACCTGCATCACGCGCTTTGGTGCGATAAGACCGGGACACCGGCACTTCCGTACCTGACGGCAAAACCAGGAGACTGCGGCCATCGATGCGCTTTTCATCAGTGACGCCGTCTTTGGCCACCCACCATGACCGATGCACTTGCAGCCCATCGGCTCCATTCAATTCCCGCACGGCATCGGCGAGCCGCATCAGAATAAGCTCCTCGCCAAGACTGGTATGCACACGCAGATAATGGTCCTCAGATGAAATCGCATACAGTTCAGCGGTGCGAAATTTGACCGGCAACCGTTCCATGAAGGCGCCAACAGGGTTCGCATCGCCCTCTGTTTCAACCTTATTCTGGCGGGCCGCCTTCAATAAATAAGAGGCTGACGTAATGATCAGGGATATCACAAGGACATAGCCGAACTGCATGGTGAGATAATTCAACTCGGGCGGTGACCGGTTCAGCAAGAAAACCAGCGTCAGCGTGACCGGTATCGAAATCAGCGCGGCAGTCGCGGCGATCTTGAAGATTGGCGCGATAGGTTCAAACCGGCGTCCCCAAATGATCGGCTCAACAATCGAATAGCCGCCCGCGCCCACCACCATGGTCGTCGTCCAGAACACCCATCTTTGCAAAAAAGGCACGCGCGCGGTGCCATAAACACCGAGCCAGGCGAAGATCAGCCCGAGCGCGGCAACAATGGCGCACCATTTCAGGATTTCAATCGCGATACGCAAACTGCTGAGCCCCTTCATTCACGTTTCGCGAATGACAATGGCTGCATTTCGCGAACGATTCCAGCCCCTAGACGTAGTTTGAGCTGCGACCTTGTCCAAGCCCTGCGATCACTTGTCTCACAGCAGCCCGGCCTGCTCGCAACCGTTCACTCTAGGAGACAATACATGACCCGCACTTCTGCTTTTATCGCTCTGATCGCATCCAGCATTATCGCCGCGCCGCTTGCCAGCGCCTCTGACCTGACGGTCAATGTTGAAGGTATCTCTCAAGTCAATGGCTCGATCATGATGGGCCTGTTTGACGAGGCTACTTATAATGGCGACGGCGCAGTCAATGGCGCCAATCTGACCGTTGAGGGCAATTCCGTCACCGCCGTGTTCGAAGGACTTGAGCCCGGCGAATACGCGGTTCGTCTGTATCATGACGTCAATGATGATGGCGAAATGAACACCAATCCATTTGGTATGCCGACAGAGCCTTATGCGTTCTCAAACGATGCCAAAGGCCGTTTCGGTCCGGCCACATGGGACGCCGCGAAATTTACCGTCGAAGCTGACGGCACCATCCACACAATCACAATGAACTAAGCTGCAACACCAGATTTTCAGGGAGCGAACTTATGGACCTTTCACGTCGTCACTTTATCGAAGCCAGCCTCGGCACCAGCATGGTCGGTGCGCTCGGCGCCTGCAGCCTGAATCCAAGCGGCGCTGATGGGGCCGCGGGTCTCGCGGGCCAATCTGGTCAATCTGGCATGCCGAACTGGCACATCGGATATCAAAATGCGCCGACAAACGGGTTTGATCCGGCGCCGATGAAACTGGTCTTTGGCAAGCCGCCAGCAGACTTGAAAGGCTCGCTTTATCGCAACGGTCCTGCGCAATTCCAATATGGGGAGCAATTTGCCAGCCACTGGTTTGATGGTGATGGCCTGGTGCATCGGATCGCGATCGAAGACGGCCAGGCGGTGCATCAGGCGCGCTTTGTTGCGACGCGTAAGCGCGAAGAAGAGCTCGCGGCGGACAAGTTTCTGGCGCCGGGTTTCGGGACGCTGGGCGATGAGTCTTACTCGGTTCAGAGTTCGGATGATGTAAACGCGGCCAATACGTCTGTCCTGATGGTGAATGGCGAGCTTCTGGCGCTATGGGAAGCCGGATCGGCTTTTGCCATGAATGCCGAGACGCTGGACACGAAAGGGCCGAAAACCTGGCGCGATGATCTGAAAGGCATGCCGTTCCTGGCGCATCCTAAGGTCGAGCCAGATGGCCGCGTCTGGAACCTGGCCGTGGGTGGGCCACGGGTCGGGATCTATCGGATTTCCAAATTAGGTGTGCTGGAAGATTTCGGCATGGTCGATATTGGCCGCGCCGCGTACATCCACGACTGGACGATGACCGAACGGCATCTGATCATTCTGGTCCAGCCCTGGATCAATGAAAATCTGCGCCCGCCTGTCGTCGCTGGTTTTGAATGGCAGCCCCAGCATGGTCTGCAAATGCTGATCGTCGACAAGGATGATTTCAGCAATCAACGCTGGGCACAGGCACCGGCCCGGATGTTCTTCCATACCGGATCAGGCTGGGAAGACAGCGACGGTACGATCAAGTTCGATGTTGTCCTGTATAAGACGCCGGTTCTCGGTGTTGGCGGCGGTGCAGCGGAAATTCGCGGCGAATGGACGGGCTATGATGCCGGCGAAGACGGTATTCTGACGCAAGTCGTCATTCCGACGAGCGGCGATGCGAAACTGGTTGAGACCGATATTGTCGGCGAGTTCCCGCAAGTCGATCCGCGTTATCGTGGCAAGCAGCGCCGACTGACCGCGCTGACCAGCGGCGCAACCTCCGCCCGGCCCGGAACGACGGGCCTTGCGACGCATGACTGGTCGACCGGGCAAAGCCAGAATTTTGCATTCGGTGACAATCGCATTGTCGAGGAGTTTCTGTTTGTGCCGAAAGCCGGCGGTGCCGCTGACACTGACAGTTGGCTGGTTGGTTCTGTGCTCAATCTAAAATCCGGCGTCACCGAGATCTGTGTCTTCGATGCCGCCAATGTAAGCGATGGTCCGGTCTGCATATGGCAGGCGGATTATTCCTGGCCCCTCGGGTTCCACGGAACCTGGGCGTGAGGAGAGCGTCATGACAACGAAGACAGCGTTTCCTCCCACGCTCTCTCCTCGCCCTTTGGTGCAGCGCGTTCCAGGGCCGGTTTGGCCGGTCCTGATCGCGCTGATCATCTATGCGATTGTCAGCCAGCTTATTCTCGCCGCTCATCCTGGCGCTGATCCGCGCTTTAGGCTGTCGCTCGATCCGATCCTGACCGCATCTGTCGCGATTCAGGTCCACGTTGTGGCGGCGCTCAGCGCGTTCCTGGTCGGGGTCATATTATTGCTTGCGCCGAAGGGTCTACGGCTTCACAAGACGCTCGGCTGGACCTGGGTTCTGGCCATGACGATCACGGCGGTGTCTTCCTTTTTCATGACCGGCTTGATGGGCAGCTCGCTCAGCCCTATCCATGCGCTGTCGGCCTGGACCATGATCGGCTTACCGTTTGGGATCGCAGCCATTCGCCGCCGCGATATACGTCAGCATCGACACAGCATGACCGGCATGTTTGTCGGCGGTATTCTCATCGCCGGCCTGTTCTCATTCCTGCCAGGACGATTGATGTGGGAAATTTTCTTCACCGCATAGGCGCCAAAGATTCCTGTTACATACTTGTCGTGCTTCCTGCATAAGGAGGCACGAGCACTTATTCAGCAGGAGAGCATCATGAAGCGGGGATTCTTGGCGGGAGCCGTCCTTTTCGCCCTAACCGGGTGTGCCACAGAGCCAGGCGGTATCAGCATTTTCACGCCAAAACCCGATTCAGCTGAGGCGGCGCTGGAATACTATTATGACACCATCCCTGATTCTGCTTTGCCGAAAGCACCGGCTGGCAAGTCACTGCCCGCCGAAGATGCGGTGATCACGCGCGTCTTGCTGGGTTCTTGCCTGGATGAAGAGAAAGGGCCTTCTGCCGCCATGATGAGCCTGGCGTCTGAGCCAGCCGACTTGTTCCTGATGGTGGGCGACAATGTCTATGGTGACCGTGATGGTCGCTCATATATTGGCAACCAGCCAAACCTGGACGAAGTTCAGGAATCCTTCAATGACCTGGCCGCGCGCGAAGATTTTCAGACTGTGCGCCAGAACACTGCCATGATGGTAGCCTGGGACGATCATGATTATGGCGCCAATGATGCTGGTGCTGAATTTCCGTTCCGCGGCTTTGCCGAACGTGTTCACGAAGTTTTCTGGGGGCTGGAAGACGAAGATGTCGGCCAATGGCCAGGCACTTATTATGCCCGCACATTTGGCCCTGAAGGCCAGCGCACGCAAGTGATCATGCTGGATACGCGTTTCTTCAGATCCACATTGACGCCGACGGATGATTGGGGCGCAAAAGGCAAAGAACGTTATCTCCCGGCGCCATCCGGCTCGATGCAGGATATGCTCGGCGCCGCGCAATGGACCTGGCTTGAAAACCAGCTGCGACAACCGGCTGACATTCGTCTGGTCGCCTCCTCGGTGCAGGTCATGCCGACAACGCATGGTTGGGAAGCCTGGTCGGCCCTGCCAGATGAGCGCCAGCGCTTGTTCGATCTGATCAAGCGGACGCAAGCCACAGGCGTTGTGTTCCTGTCGGGCGATCGACACTCGGCCTTCATTTATGAAGAAGACGGCGTGCTGCCATATGCGGCGCATGAACTGACTTCGTCTTCGCTCAATGTCGCGTTTGCGACAGAGACCGAGGAAATGGACGCGCGTCAGGTTGGCGCCGGATTTCCGCCAGAAAACTATGGGGCCATCGAGATTGACTGGGATGCCCGCGCCATCGCTCTGAAGATCATGGACAATAGCGGTGAAATCGTCCGAGAGAATGCCATCGCGTTTGCAGAAATCGGCGTGAATTAGGGTCGATTGCGATCTCAACAATCAGCGCACGAGACACCTTGGGTTCGGATAGACAACTCAGGGGGCTGGAAAACCGCGTGTAACCGGTTGTCAGCGGCAATGGCAGTGTTATAAGCGGCGCGACTTTCGCAGGTTCGCACCCGAATCTGTACATGCTGCAAGAGGCTGATTTCACATGAACATTCACGAATACCAAGCCAAGGCCGTCCTGAAAGAATTCGGCGCGCCGGTGGCTGATGGCGTCCCCATTCTCACGCTCGACGATGTCCAAACGGCCATCGATTCTTTGCCAGGGCCGCTCTGGGTCGTGAAAAGCCAAATCCACGCGGGTGGGCGCGGTAAAGGGAAGTTCATTGAGGCCGCAGCCGGTGAAAAAGGCGGTGTCCGTCTCGCTTTTACTAAAGAAGAAGTGATGGATCACGCCAAGGCGATGCTTGGTAATCACCTGGTGACCGCGCAAACCAGCGCTGAAGGCAAGCAGGTCAATCGTCTTTATGTCGAAGACGGCGCCGACATCGCAACGGAGCTTTACCTCTCTCTGCTGGTCGATCGCGAAACCGGTCGTCCGGCTTTTGTCGCATCAACAGAAGGCGGCATGGATATTGAGGCAGTCGCCCACGACACGCCTGAGAAAATTCTGACCCTGCCAATTGACCCGGCTGAAGGCGTAACCGAAGCCGCTGCGGCGCAACTTTGCGATGCGCTGGCGCTCACAGGCACCGCACGCGATGATGGCATGAAGCTGTTCCCGATCCTCTACAAAGCCTTCACTGAGAAGGATATGGCGATGCTGGAGATCAACCCGCTCATCGTCATGGAGACCGGCAATCTGCGCGTGCTCGATGCGAAAGTGAGCTTTGATGGCAACGCGCTGTTCCGTCATCCCGACATTATGGAATTGCGCGACACCACCGAAGAAGACGAAAAAGAAATCGAAGCGTCTGAATGGGACCTCGCTTATATCGCGCTCGACGGCACGATTGGCTGTATGGTCAATGGCGCTGGCCTCGCTATGGCGACGATGGACATCATCAAACTGTATGGCGAAGAGCCTGCAAACTTCTGTGATGTTGGCGGCGGCGCCAATGCCGAGAAAGTCGCAGCGGCGTTCAAGATCATTATGAAAGACCCGGCCGTGAAGGGCATTCTGGTCAATATCTTTGGCGGCATCATGAAATGTGATGTCATTGCCGAGGGGGTCATTCAGGCCGTGAAAGAGACCTCGCTGGCTGTGCCGCTTGTGGTGCGCCTGGAAGGCACCAATGTCGATCAAGGCAAGGCCATCCTGGCTGATAGCGGAATGAACATCATTCCCGCTGATGATCTCGACTACGCCGCCCAGAAAATTGTTGCAGCCGTGAAAGGCGCGTAAGACACATGTCCATTCTTATCGATTCAAATACAAAAGTTATGGTCCAGGGCCTTACGGGGAAAACCGGATCTTTCCATACCAACCAGGCGCTGGACTATTTCGGCACGCAAATGGTTGCGGGCACCCATCCGCGCAAAGCCGGTGAAAGCTGGACCGCTGATAATGGTGCATCTTTGCCAATCTACGCCAATGCGGCCGACGCGAAAGACGCAACGGGCGCGAACGCCTCTGTCATCTATGTCCCGCCAGCTGGCGCTGCAGCGGCGATTGAAGAAGCGATCGACGCTGAAATCCCATTGATCGTGTGCATCACCGAAGGCGTTCCGGTTCTGGATATGGTTCGGGTGAAATCGAAACTGGATAAATCCAGCTCGCGCTTGATCGGTCCGAACTGCCCGGGTCTGTTGACGCCGGAACAGTGCAAGATTGGCATTATGCCGGGTAAGATCTTCAAAAAGGGCTCTGTTGGCGTGGTTTCACGCTCTGGTACGCTGACTTATGAAGCGGTGTATCAGACCTCTGTTGAAGGCCTTGGCCAGACCTCTGCGGTCGGCATTGGCGGCGACCCGGTCAAAGGTACAGAATTTATCGACGTGTTGGAAATGTTCCTCGCGGATGACGAAACAGAAAGCATCGTCATGATTGGTGAAATTGGCGGCTCTGCGGAAGAAGAAGCAGCGCAATTTCTGATCGATGAGGCCAAGAAAGGCCGCAAGAAACCCATGGTCGGGTTTATCGCCGGACGCACAGCACCAAAAGGCCGTACGATGGGCCATGCGGGTGCTATTGTTTCGGGCGGAAAAGGGGATGCTGAGTCCAAAATTGCAGCTATGGAAGCCGCCGGAATCAAAGTATCGCCAAGTCCTGCCCGTCTGGGCACGACCATGGTAGAG
>JBCCDZ010000050.1:0-13320 GCA_039030525.1 Pseudomonadota bacterium
ACGGCTTCGGCTCTTACAAACGCGGCGTCCCATCTGATGGCTGGTTTGATCAGTTTGTCAGCTGGATGGCGGCACAGGGCCTGATGGAAGCAGCTGAATAGACCGGCTCAAATATCGCCGAAATCGCCGCCGCGGCCTTTGTCGCTGGCAAACCGCCCGGCGCCGTCAGCGGCCCCTGCGGGCGGTTGATGGTGATGACATTCGCAGCGTCGCGGCGCTCGATAAGGACTGTTTCTGTCATCCCATCACCTCCCGGTACTGGCGGCGTCTATTCTTCGAATTGCGCTTCCAGGAAGTCGGCTTCGGCCCGGAAGTAGAACAAGCGATTGGCCAGTTTGCGCCAACCATGGCCTTCATCCTCGATGCGGATATACGGCGCTTCAATCCCATTCGCACGCAGCGTTTTGACCATGATCTCGGTCTCGTAAATATCGATCCGCGGGTCCATCACGCCATGCGAATAGAGCACCGGAACCTTGATCTGATCTGCCAGGCGAATGGGCGAATTCTCAGTATAATAATCAATCCATTTCTGCTCACGAATATCGCCATATTCAATCCGGTCAGAGGCTTTCAAAGCTGGCGAGGCAATCTCAAGCGCGGTGACCCAGTCTGCGACACCGAACAGGCTCACGCCTGCCGAGAATGTGTCCGGGTACAGCGCCAGGACAGCGTTCACCATATAGCCGCCATAAGACCCGCCTTTGACAGCCGCACGGTCCATATCGACCCGGCCATCGGCGCGCAGGTGATTGGCCATATCGATCAGATCGCGTACACTATCGCGGCGCTTCTCCTGGTCATCCAGCGTCACATAAGTCCGCCCAAACCCGGTCGAGCCGCGAACATTCGGGTCGAACACCGCGACGCCGCGATCAAGGTGATATTGCACCACGGCGTTGAAGCTGGCGACAGACTGCCCGGTTGGGCCGCCATGCACGTCAAACAAGACAGGCGGCAAGCCATCGCCTTTGCGCGATGCGTCGTCTGGTAAATAGAGCAGACCTTGCAGCTCGACCCCATCCTGTGCGGTGATGCGAATACTCTCAGGCCGAATGAAACGATCGGGATCAAGACCTGCCAGATTAGACTCGAAGGTCCGACTGGTTGTGTTGCGCGCCATGTCCCAGACCGTGATATCGCCAGGGGTGCGCCAGCCATTCACTCTGATCGCCATACGGTCCGTGCCCGGGGCACAACTCAGACCGTAAACGCCTTCCGCCAGCCGCGGGGTTTCGACCGCTTCGCCTGTCGCCAAGTCTTGAACGTGCAAGGTGTGGAAGCCATCGACATTTTCAGTATAGGCCAGATACCCTCCCTCAGAACCGCAAAGCTCTGGATCGCTGGCATCGCGCGGGGTCTCAATCACCAACTCAGTGTTCTGCGCGGCCACATCATAGAAATGAATCGCGGAAAATTCACGGTCGACATTGCTGGCAAAATAGAAACCTGAACTGTCAGGACGCCATGTCGCGCCGCCATCGCCGTGATTGGCGCGCGGATCCGGCGCGGAAATCATCGTCATCTCACCATTGGTCAAATCTAACAGGTACAGATTGTCAGAATCCTCACCCACGGTTTCGGTGACGGTGACATATTTTCCGTCCGGCGAAATCGCCCCTGCGAAGAACCCGAACGTGCCTTCAAACAACATCTCGGTTTCGCCAGTCTCTAGGTCGGCTTTGTAGATATCGAAATCGAGGCCATTGCGCTCCGTTGATGCAAACACCGCTTCGGTGCCGCTGGCGGCAATGTCCCCGAAGGAACGGAAGCCCCCGTCGACGGCGGGCAGCAAGAGCCGCTCTGAACTGCCATCAGCGGCGACGAAATAGTAGGATTCCTGCTCATTGCCGTCATTGTCCGCGCCATAGATCAAGCCAGAGCCATCCGGCATCCAGCGAAAGAACGTAATGCCATTGCCATAAGTCAACTGTTGCGGCGCGCCGCCAGTCGCCCGGGCGACCCAAAGCTGCGGCACACCCGTGACGCTGTAGCGAAAGGCAACATGCTCACCGCCCGGCGCCAGGCTGGCTGGACCGGCCCCGCGGGCCAGCAGGTAACGCGCGATATTGGCAGGATCGCTGCCTGCCAGGCCGACTTGAACGGCACTCGCTTCAGGAGAGGTCGCGGCGAGACTGTAATCCGGTCCGCCAATCGTTTCTTCAGCTTCCAACACGACTGTCGGATCAATCTCTTCAGGTTGAGGTTTTGTCTCAGCGAGCACTGCCGTCGTGCAGGCGCCCAAGGTCAGCGCCAAGGCCGCCAGCGAAATCGTTGATCGAAGCATAATTTGTCTCCCGTTATATTTCGTCATTCTATTGCGCCATGCGCGCTGGCCCGAGCACAACCGCATTGGCGAGCAATAGATTCAATCCATTCAGATAAGCCCGCGTTGTTGGGCTTTGTGTAAAGCCGATGACGACGCCATCGCCCTGGCGCTCAGCCATGACAAACGGCTTGTAAGCCAACTGCAACCTGTTCTCTTCCCACAAATAGCCGCTGGCGAGCAGATCATCTGCGCCTTCGAAGCGGAAGACATTATTGCCATCCGCTTCGTTCAAAGGACGATAGATTTCACGTCCGGTGACCAATGCTGTCGCGCTGGTATATCCTGATGCCAGCCAATGATCGGTATTCGCCACGGTCCGCACAAGCACACCGGGAATATCTTCTGGCCGCGCACGGTGATCGTGAATGTGCTCTTCATATTCTCCCAGAGAGGCAAAATTGATCCCGGGGGCGCGAGCGCCATTGTCTTCACTCGACGCCTCCTCATCCGTTGCTGCCAGTTCGAGCTTGGTCGACAACAATGCAACGTCTTCGTGTGCCAGCTCCGAAACCCCGGTCGCGATCGCCAGCAGGACACCGCCTTCGCGGACAAACTCTTTCAAAGGATCTGCGCTGCCCATTTGACGGGTCATGCCGCCATACGTGTCCGGAATGATCAGGACGTCATATAGAGACAGATCGGCGCGCGCCATGGTCGACACACGGATCGGTGAGACCGGTAGCCCCAATTGTTGCTCCAGGACGTAGCGTGTGTTTCCGGCCGAGGTAGGGCTGGTCCCATTGCCCCAGGCCATGGCGATACGAGGCATCTTCAAAGCGGCGAAGGATGAGCTGCCAAAATTCGGACCGTCCTCGACCCAGCTATTCGCAATCGGCACGATTTCGGCGCCAATTTCGCGCGCCAGCTCACTCAGATCAGATGATAAACTACGCTCGTTCTTGGCCGCTTCGAAGACTACGCTGCCAGACGGGTAAGTGCGCCCGTTTTTAACGAAGGGCGTATCCGTCGACTTGCCGTTCAGGCCAGCTTCAAGCGCTGCGATGACCAACCGGGCCTGACCGCCATCTGTCCATGGTACAATGTATCCAAACGACCCGGTGCCTCTGATCAGAGCAGAAATCGGCTCCTCCGCGGTAACCGAGGCAGCGTCACCAAGGTCGACGCGGTTGCACTGCGTCGCTGACACGCCATCCATGAGCGGCAAGGACCAGGCCGTCACATCATACAGCTCATGGTTCAGTCCGCGATCGCGGCGGCTTTCTTGCTCGGCCACAAAGTCTTCCGCGAGCGGCGTCGACTCGCTGAGCAATGTCTTGATGAGACGCCCCTGCGGCTGCGCCATGTCAATGATAATGGCGCCGTCAGCATAAGTCGCGCGGCACTGTTGGCTGCCTGCCGGCACGCGTTGGACGGCAATGCCCTGCGCCGCCAGCCGACGTGCGAGTGCTTCAGCTTCATAGCGCCGCTCCGACAGGTCCAGAACCACATAACGATCTGAGGCGCGTGTCGATTCCTCAATCGCGGAGCGACGGAATGCGGCATAGTCAGACAGAAAGGAATTCTTGTTCTGCGCCACGGTTTCCAGGGTTGCCAGCGAGGTCAGGACATTGTTGCGAACGCCATGCGCATAGGTCAGCATGCCGCCATCACGCCGCGCAAAGATCAGGCCGCGCGGTGAGGCTTGCTCAAATGTCATCGCAATCGCGCCGTTCAAGGTCGGCCACATATCGCCATAGCCGGGATAGAAAGCGTCAAACACTTCGCGGGTGAAGTATGGCTCACCGAAACGATCAAACCAGCTCGCCATATTGCGCCCAAGCTGAACCTGGCGTCCGCGCTGCTCGCCGGTAATATTGGGGTTAAACGGGCGCGCTGCTGGCGGGAAGTAATAGGAATTGTCGCCACCCATTTCGTGGCTATCAACATAGATGACGGGGTTCCATTGCAGGACAGCTGCGACTTTGCCTTGTGATTCAGGTTGCGTCATCGCGAACCAGTCACGGTTCAGATCAAACAAATAGTGATTAAACCGGCCGCGCGGCCAGGGCTGGTCGTGCTCGACGCTATACCGGTCTGATTGCGGTTCTAGTCCGAGCGCAGACGCAAAACTGTGCACAAAACGGTCGCGGCCGTCGGGGTTCTGACTGGGATCGATAATGATGATCGTGTTGGCCAGGATTGTATCGACCAGGGCGTCATTCTGGGCCGCGATCAGATGATAGGCCATGAACAGGGCACTGTCTGGCGGCGTGATTTCATCGCCATGCACGCCATAGGATAGCCAGACCACAGCGGGCGTCGCATCCAGGCTGTCTTGCGGCAATGATTGACCACGCCCAAGGGTCGCCAAATCAGCCTTGATGGCGTCGAGCCGAGCCATATTTTCGGGCGACGAAATCACTGCGAAGGTAAGCTCACGCCCTTGCCAGGTCTCGCCATAGGTTTCGACCCGCATGCGGCTTGGGTCGTGCGCCGCCAGGGCCCGCATGAATTCCGTAATCTCGGCGGCGGACGAAACCATCGCGCCATGTTCATGTCCGATCACATCGAGAAGCTTCGGAACCCCTGGATCATATTCTGTCGCCGGATATTCCTGAGCCTGCGCCCCGAAACAGATACTCGCAGCTAGAATTGCGCTGGCCATCAGCTTGATGAAACTCAAATCCACTCTCCCCGTGCACGGCAGGCCTGTGACCTGCCGGTCATCCATCCTTATTACGTTCACCGGGCGCGTTTGCGCTCGGAAGACTCTTATTCCGCCAACGCCGTCGCGACGCCTTCACGGCGCGGATCGGCACCGCCCAGCAAGCCGTCATCCGTGACCAGGATGACATGCAAGCCGCTATTTTCGCCGCGCCGTTCCTGAACGTTATAGCCCAGCGCTTTCAGCTCATCCGCGATCTCCTGGCCGCCTTCACGGTCAACCTCAACGCCAACGGATTCACCGCGCGCGATAATGTTTGGCAGCGCAACCGCTTCCTGAGGTGTCTTGTCCCAGGCAAGCACGCCGATAATGGTCTTGGCCGTATAGGCCACAATCGAGTTTCCGCCCGGTGATCCCGTCACCATTTTCACTTCGCCATCCGCGTCAAAAATAATCGTTGGCGACATCGAACTACGCGGCCGCTTTTTTGGACCCGGCGCATTCGCCACAGGCAGGTTCGACTTGCGTGGCTGGCGCGCAAAATCGGTCAGCTCATTATTCAATAGGAAGCCATTGACCATACGCGAATTGCCGAACGCGGCTTCAACGGTGGCGGTCATCGCGACCGCGTTGCCTTCGGCATCAATGATAGACAGATGCGTTGTTCCCGGTGCGTCTTCTGTCGGGTCCTGACCCCACATGCCGACCATTGGATTACCGCCCAGCGCGACACCCGGGTCGCCCGGCGTTGGAGTAACGCCCGGCTCAAACGCTTCGGTCGCGCGCACATCGAGATATTTCGGATTGATCAGGTCCATGCTCGGCACCTGCACAAAATCAGCGTCGGCGACATAATGATCGCGATCCGCATAAGCGAGGCGCTGCGCATCCACAAAAGCTCGCATCAATACATCTGGCTCGGTCGCACCTTCCGGCACCAGCCGGTCATACAGACCTGCAATCGCATTCTGTGTGATGCCGCCTGAGCTTGGTGGCGGCGCCGAGCAAATGCGGTAGTCCCGCCACGCGCCACAAAGCGGTGGGCGAACTTTGACCTCATAGGATTCAATGTCCTCAACACTGAGCGCTCCCGGGCGTGGCTCTTCTGCCAGTGTCGCGACGATGGCGGCTGGAATCTCGCCTTTGTAAAACGCATCAATACCGTCCGTCGCGACATTGCGCAGGGTTTTGGCATAGTCAGGATTGTCTCGCACAGCGCCTTCCGCGAGCGGCTCGCCGTCCGGGTAGAAATAGGCGGCGCTGACGGGATGATCGTCCAGTCTCACGAACTGCCGTAACCGGTCACTGGCGAGTACCGAAGCGAGGCGCGGACTGACCTCGAACCCGGCTTCGGCGAGATCAATCGCAGCCCCGAAATTGCTCGCCCAATCCGCCCGGCCATACTTATCATGCGCAGACTTGTAGAGCGCGATCGCGCCGGGAACGCCGGCTGATTTACCGGATTGCCAGGCATCAATAAAGCCGAGCACTTCGCCATCTTCGATAAACAGGTTCTCATCGGCCGCTGATGGCGCGGTTTCGCGTCCGTCAAACACAGTCGTTTCATCGCTCGCGCGGTCATACACCACCATGAAGGCGCCGCCGCCAATGCCCGAAGATTGCGGCTCAACCAGCCCAAGCACGGTATGCACCGCGATCGCGGCATCGACCGCATGTCCGCCATTGCGCAGAACCTCTAATCCGGCTTCTACAGCGCGCGGATCCGCCGCCGCCACCATGCCGCCTTTGGTCCAGGCAGACTGAGTCTCCTCAACCGGTGGCTCCGGCGCTGTCTCGACGGTGGCGGTGTCCTCGGGGACCTCGCAAGCGACGAGCAGAAAGGCTGATACGCCTGCGATCAGGGTGGATTTGACTGACATTCAATAACGCTCCGACTTGGCGAATTCTTTCTAGCACCGTAGAGCGGATGCCAATGGCATGAAAGGCCTTTCAATGTCCGAACCCGGTAAAAACAACCTGATCACCGATATTGCTGGCATTCGCATCGGAAATGCGCACGACACCGCTGCAAAAACAGGCACATCCGTGATTCTATGCGAAACGCCCTGTGTTGGCGCTGTTGCGGTTGCGGGCGGCGGACCCGGCACACGCGAGACAGACCTGTTGGACGCTGATAAACTGGTCGAACATGTCCATGCCGTGGTTCTGTCCGGGGGCAGCGCGTATGGCCTGGCCGCCGCAGATGGCGTCGCTGCGTCGCTCGGTGCGCAAGGCCGCGGGTTTGCCCTGGTCGATCGACCAGACGTCCCAAAAACACCCATTGTTCCGAGTGCAATCCTGTATGATCTGGCCAATGGCGGCGACAAAAGCTGGGGTGAGACCCCGCCCTATCGCGCGCTTGGACAATCTGCTTTGAAGGCCGCAAAAGCCGGTGCATTCGACCTCGGCGGCGCCGGCGCGGGATATGGCGCACGGGCCGGGCGATTCGCAGGCGGTCTTGGCTCTGCTTCGATTGTTACCGGGGATGGCATGAGAGTCGGCGCCCTGGTCGCGGTCAACAGTTTCGGGTCAGTCTTCATGCCCGGTACGGAGGTCTATTGGGCCTGGCCATATGAGATTGATGGCGAATTTGGCGGCGCACGCCCACCTACTGATTACGCCGCGGATGCCGAAGATTGGGGCCCGGCCAAGCAAAACCCGCAACCCGGCGAGAACACGACAATTGCCTGTATCGCCACAGATGTGGCGCTGACGCCCGGCCAGGCCAAGCGCGTCGCACAAATGGCACTGGCCGGTATGGCACGGGCGATCCGGCCGGTATTCGCACCGTTTGACGGGGATGTCGTATTTGTTCTTTCGACCGCCAAACAGCCATTGCCAGAGCCCGACGCGCTAAACCTGACGCGCCTGGGCGAACTGGCCGCCAATACGCTGGCCCGAGCGATTGCACGCGGCGTGCATCTGGCACAGTAATTTCCTGATATCAGGTGTTGCTTTCGCGTTTGGCCGAGAGTATGTCTCCCGCTTCCGCGCTTCGGTAGCTCAGTTGGATAGAGTACTTGGCTACGAACCAAGGGGTCGGGGGTTCGAATCCTCCCCGAAGCGCCACTTTTCTTCTCCGTAGCTCGATACGCAAACACAGCCCCGCGCATCCCCGCCTAGGCGGGGATCTCGTGATATGCTTCCGGACGTGCCGGACGAGACCCCCGCTTTCGCGGGGATGAGCGGATTATGGGTTATTCCAGCTCGAGCACTTCGGCCAGGAACAGGGTCACCGCTTCACGTTGATAATCGCGATTGGATTTCTTGCGGAAGCCATGGCCTTCATCCATCGCCATCAAGAACCAGGATTCTACCTCATTCTCCTTCACCGCTGCCAGAATTTGCTCGGCTTCGGTATACGGCACACGCGGGTCGTTATAGCCCTGGATGATGAAGATCGGCTTGTTGATCTTGTCGGCATTTTTCAGCGGACTGATCTCTTCGAAGAAGGCCGCGATTTCAGGATCACGCTCGTCGCCATACTCGACGCGGCGCAAGTCGCGGCGATAGCCTTTAGTATTCTCCAGGAAGGTCTTGAAGTCGGAAATGCCGACAATATTGACGCCGCCAGCGAGGCGATCACCATAATCAATCATCGACGCCAGAACCATATAGCCGCCATACGAGCCGCCATAGACGAGGACCCGGTCCTTATCGAGATTGGGCTGGGTCTCGATCCAGTCCAGCAGGGCACCAATATCTTCGACAGAGCGTTTGCGATTCACCCCATTGTCCATTGAGACATAGGTTTTTCCGTATCCAGATGAGCCGCGCACATTCGGCACCAGGACCGCGACACCAAGCTCAGACGCCCAGTATTGATACGTCGAGGAAAAGCCGGGACGTGACTGGCCTTCAGGCCCGCCATGAATCTGGATGATCACCGGATGCGGCCCATCCCCTTCCGGAATATATTTGAACGCCGGAATATCCATCTCGGCATCATTCGGATACGTGAACAGGGTTGGCGTCACAAACGTGTCCGCGTTGAGGCCACCCACTTCAGCTTCGGTCCAGCGGGTCAGCGCCAGAGTTTCAACATTGAAAGACCAGGCATCTGCTGGGCTCGTTGCACCGTTAAAGGTGAAGCCAACTTGTGTCCCATCCGGGCTGAACGTTGTGCCCCCTGCAATACCGACCGGCAGGTCAGGACCATCACGAACGACGCCCGTGGCCAGATCCAGCAGCTTGATTGTGCCAAGACCCCCTTCATTGAGCGTGAACACAACGGTCGACTCATCGGCTGAGACATCCCAGCCCGCGACGCCCCATTCTATGTCGGCTGTATAATTCGTCGTCTCGCCGGTCTCGGCATCGAAGCGGATGAGATTGGCGAATTCAGAATCCTTGTCTGTCACGGTCAGGATATCGCCATCTGCGAGCAAGGCGGCGCCATTATACGCGACGTCTTCGTCAGGATTGAACTCGGTGAAGCTGCCATCGCTCAAATCGAGTGTGAACACCCGGCTTTTGGTGATGGAGATATATTGCTGGACAAGGATTTTGCTGCCATCGCCCGACCAATCGACCGGGAATAAAGCCCCTTCACCTTCATGCGCCACGCGCGCGCTGCTCGGATCGTCCGGATCCGCGACCAGAATATCCCAGTTCGGATCGCCAGCGGTGGACCGATACCAGGCGACTTGTCCGCCATCATCGCTCCAGGCCAGGCCGCCATTGCGGGTGCCGGGCTCGGTGAATTGGGTGACCTCGCCGGTCGCCATATCAAATGTATAGCCCTGGAAGAATTCATCGCCGCCTGTATCCTTGCCGAACACGAAGCTGCCGCCAGCCGGGCTGAATGAGCCACCGCCGACCGGTTCGTCATAGAACGTCACCTGTTTACGCGCGCCGCCGGGCGTTTCGACATGGTGGACCTGGCTGGTTTCGCCAAACCGGGTTGAAATCAGAATGCCGTCATCAGCCCAATCGGAAAATCCGTGACCGCGCACGTTTTGATACTGGCGCAGGCGCTCGCTGACAGAGGCCGGGATGTCTGGAATATTCTCCATGACCAGATTGCCGTCAGTGGTCCGCTCACCCGTCTCTACCATCTCTACGGCTTCTGCAGCCGCCTCGGAAACCGGCGCAGCCGTTGCCGTCACAGCGTCAGTCTGAACGCATCCTGCCAAGACCACAGCCAGCCCCGCGGCCATCATTAAGTCCGTTCGCATCTTTTATGTCCTCCGATGATTTTGGATTGTGAGCCCGCATGACTCGACCTTCACACATGTAACGCAAAGGCGGAAATGGTCTACTCAAATCGACTCAGATCCAGGCTCGTCTTGCCTGACTTTCAGGCTGGTTTCCGAGCGGCCAGGACAATCGCTGTGATTGTCTGGTCAGGCTGATCTGTATCGCCTACACCTTTTGCGGGCAGCGAGATGAGCGATTTAAATAATGAATTCGAAGCCGTTGCGATACGCGACGATCAGCTGACACCCTGGTGGCGCGTCGCCGCGGTGGGATCCATGGTGGCGTTTTCGCTGCCGACCTTCATTACCGGCCTGGAAGTCTAGCAAGGTCTGACCCCATGGCAGACGGTCTGGGCGCTGATAATTGGCTCGGGTTTGATCTTTGCGATTGGTACAGCCATGGGCGGGATCGGGTCGGAAACCCGGATGAGCTCATATTTGCTGACCCGGATCGCGTTCGGCGATCATGGGGCGGGTCTGGTCAATATTGCGTTTGCGATCTCGCTGCTCGGTTGGTTCGGGATCAATATCAATTTGTTCGCCGAAGCGGTTTCCGGCCTCAGCCAAACGCTGTTCGGGATCGCGCCCTCCAATCTGCTTCTATCCCTGGTCGCGGCCGCTTGCATGACTGGCGTCACCTTTGCCGGATTTCGGGCGATCAATTTGCTGGCGACGCTGATGGTGCCTGTTCTGGCCTTCGTCACGGTGGTTCTCGCGTACTCTGCCCTGAACACGGAACCTTTGCCGATCATGATGGCAGCCGAGAAAGATGCGCCCCTGACATTGGGCGGCGGCATTTCAGCGATTGTCGGCGCCATCATTATCGGGGCCATCATCCTGCCCGACATCACTCGTTTCGTGAAAAGCTGGCGCGGGGCCATGGGCGTGACATTCGTCTCTTACATGATCGTTCAATTCCTGGTCATGGCTTCCGCCGGCCTCGCCAGCGGTGCCACCGGATCCGGCGATATTCTGGAGATCATGCTGCAATTCGGCCTCGGGCTGGGCGCATTTGTGATCGTGATTGCTGGCAGCTGGGTGCTGAATGCGCTCAACCTTTATTCGACGGTCCTGTCGATCAAAGCGACCTTTCCAAATCTCAACCGGAACCTGCTAATCGTCGGGCTTGGCGTATTTGGCGCGGGCGCGGCCTTGCTCAACCTGCTCGACGTCTTCGTCGTTTTCCTGATCTATCTCTCCATCATATTCATTCCGGTCGCTGGCATCGTCATCACCGATTATCTCTTTGTCCGCCGCGAGGATTATCGGATTGAGCAATTGGAGCAGAACCGAAAATTCGCACCGGTGGCCTTTTGCGCCTGGTTCATCGGCGCAGCTGTTTCCTTACTGATGTATTGGGGCATCTTGAGCTCGCCGAGTAAGATTGAGGCGATTGATGCCATCCTGCTGACCGCGATCAGCTATCTTGTCCTGAGCTGGGTCAGCGCGCGCCTGTTTCAAAAATCAAATCCCGAGTAAAGCTAGACGATGAGAATCGGAATCGATGTCGGCGGCACGCACACCGATGCCGTGATCATGGACGGCAATACGGTTGTCACCTCGACCAAAGTCCTGACCAGCGCAGATGTGATGGAAGGCGTCGCGAATGCGCTCGACACGGTGCTCGGCGATAGCGGCCTGCCGACCCGCGCCATTCAATCGGTGATGATCGGCACGACGCAATTCACCAATGCCATCATTGAACGCCGACAATTGGCTGAGACCGGCGTGTTCCGTCTCTGCCTGCCGGCCGGGCGCGGACTGCCGCCAATGATCGATTGGCCGGATGACATTGCTGATGCTGTCGGCCGCCACGCTTATCCGCTGCATGGCGGGTATCTCTATGATGGTTGGCCCGTTGCTGAAATGGACGAGGCAGAAATCGACAAAGCCATCGCCGACGCCAAGGCCAAAGGCCTGAAGAATTTCGCGATTGCGTCGGCCTTCTCACCGATGAATGCTGAGCCCGAGACATGGGTCGCTAAGCGCCTGAAGCAGGCCATTCCTGATGCCTATGTCACCTGCTCACAAAGCTTCGGCCGGCTCGGCCTGATGGAGCGCGAGAATGCTGCGGTCCTGAATGCGACCTTGCTGCAATTTGCTGAGACCGTCGTCTCGGCCTTCTTGGATGCTTTGCGGACGCGCAACCTGACCTGTCCGGTTTTCATCAGTCAGAATGATGGCACGCTGATGAATGCTGACTTTGTCCGCGCCTTTCCGGCTTTGACCTTTGCTTCTGGCCCGACGAACTCTTTACGCGGAGCGATGCTGCTGACCGGTTTGGAAGATGCCATCGTGGTCGACATTGGCGGCACCACATCCGATATCGGTGTCTTGCAAGGCGGCTTCCCGCGCGAATCAAATGCGGTCATCGAAGTCGGCGGGGTTCGCACCAATTTCCGTATGCCGGACATTCAGGCGATTGGCCTGGGCGGGGGCAGCCTAGTCAGCGCGGATGGCGAAACCCTCGGACCGCAATCGGTGGGCCATCGCCTGACCACAGAGGGCCTGGTATTTGGCGGCGAGACCCTCACCGCGACAGACATTGTTGTCGCCAGCGGGCATCAAACCATCGGTGACGCCGCCGCTGTCGCCCATCTGCCAAAGGAATTGGTTGAAACAGCGCGGCAAAACATGCTCACCATTCTTGATCGCGGCATCGATATGATGAAGCCGGGCGCGGTCCAAATGCCAGTCATTCTGGTCGGTGGCGGCGCGGTTCTGGTGACCGGGGACTTGCAGGCCGCGAGCCATGTGCATCGGCCTGAGCATGCGGGTGTTGCCAATGCGATCGGTGCTGCCATCGCCCAGGTCGGCGGTGAGAGCGAGAAGATCGTATCTTATCAATCATTGCCTCGCGATGACGCCATTGCGCAATTGAGCGGCGAAGCCAAAGCGCAGGCGCGGCAGCGGACAGTCTTCGCGTGGTCGATATTGAAGAAACCGAAGTGCCTTATATGGGCCAAGACACGATGCGCGTCCGCGTCAAAGTGATTGGCGACCTGGCGTTTCAATCAGCCGGAGAAACAGCATGAAACTCGGCGCAGAACATCTTGATGATTTAGCCCTTGGATCCGTCTTTCTGGCGACGGGTGGCGGCGGCGATCCGCATGTTCCGAAACTGCTCACGCGGGAAGTTCTGAAACGGACCGGGCCGGTTGATCTGATCGCGCCGGAAGACTTGCCGG
>JBCCDZ010000051.1:0-13301 GCA_039030525.1 Pseudomonadota bacterium
CGACGCCACATTCCTCGCGAGGCTTGTCGTCATCATGGTCAAACAACATTCGACTAACCCTCACGGTCTGTTCGTGCGCGGATTATTCTGACGCGGTCTCCACGTCAAGGTCAGATGTCTGTGCCGTGCGCTCTGCGAGCTCTGGAGCGCGGTCACCGAGATAGTTGGCACCCGCCGCAATCAAGGGGTAAGTCCTTGCTTGCGTTACGAATTCTGGAATTTGATCTCGGTCCATCGCGAGATTGAGCAGATACACAAAGAAAATCAGGACAACGCCGCCACGGGCAAATCCGAACAGGCCGCCAGCGACGCGATCCAGCAAACCGATTCCATCAACACCCTGAATCGTTTTCGACAGATTGGCGCCAAACCAGGCTACCGCGACATAGACCAACAGGAACACGACAACAAAAATGATCGCGTCGGGCATCCAGTCAGGCGAATTGGCGGGCAGCAAATTGTCGAGTTGAACCACGAAATATTTACGCGCAAAAAACGCCGCGGCGATGGCCGCAATAAAGGCACCCAAGGTTGCAAGCTCGCGCATGAACCCGCGCGCCAGAGCCATCAAAGTCGAAACGATCACGATAACGATCGCTACGGCGTCAAAGGCTGTAAGGGCTTCCATCATTGGGCAGCTTCCGGTGCGATCAACTCTACTAAATCAGATAGGCGCTTGATCGGGGTGATCGTCAAGCCTTCTATCGCTGTTGGACTGCCATCTGGAACGAAGGCTTTTTCGAATCCGAGTCGCGCAGATTCTTTCAGGCGTTGTTCCATACGCGCCACCGGACGGATGGCGCCGGATAGCGCGACCTCACCAAAATAGATGGCCTTGCTCGGCCCTGGATTGGTGGCTGCAGACGTCAGTAAGGCTGCCGCCGCAGCGAGGTCTCCAGCCGGTTCCGACATGCGATATCCACCCGCAACCGACAGGTACACGTCGCGTCCGCCAAGCGAAACACCGCACCTGGCTTCCAACACAGCAAGAAGCATGGCCAGGCGATTGCTGTCCCAACCGACGATCGAACGCCGCGGCGTACCATAAGCGCTCGGCGCAACCAAAGCCTGAACTTCCGCCAGTACTGGCCGCGAGCCTTCCATCGCCGCGAACACGGCAGCGCCGCCAGCATCATCAGCTTCGCTTGAAAGGAATAGGGCAGACGGCTCCCGTGCCGGCGCCAGTCCAAATTGGTGCATTTCGAAAATGCCGATTTCGTCAGTGGGTCCGAACCGGTTCTTGACCGCCCGCAATATGCGGAATTGATGCCCGCGTTCGCCTTCAAAATAGAAAACCGTGTCGACCATATGCTCAACCACGCGTGGCCCGGCAATTTGGCCTTCCTTCGTGACGTGACCAACCAGGATCAACGCGGCGCCTGATTTCTTGGCCCAGCGCGTTAATTCCTGGCCACAGGCGCGGACCTGGCTGACGCTGCCAGGGGCAGCTTCCAGGCTGTCAGACCACATGGTTTGAATTGAATCGATTACGACAAAATCCGGCTTCGCCGATTTCAAGGCGGACAGAACTTTGCGTAAATCTGTTTCTGTCGCGAGTTGAACGGGACTGTCCGCGACTTTCAGACGACGGGCGCGATCCTGGATCTGGGCTGTGGCTTCCTCGCCGGATACATAGACTGATTTCAATCCGTTACGCGCGAGCCGCGCCGCGACTTGCAAGAGCAGGGTAGATTTGCCGATTCCAGGGTCGCCACCAATCAGAGTCGCGCTGGAGGGGACAATACCGCCGCCAAACACCCGATCGAGTTCGTCCACGCCGAGGATGATCCGCTCGGGCGGTGCATCATCGCCGTCGAGAGCGGTGAACGTCGCTTTGCTTAGCCCTTTGGATCCAGTCTTTTTCGCCTTTAATCCACCTGGCGGTCCGGACGCAGCTTCTTCCGTCAGCGTGTTCCATTCTCCACACGCGTCGCAGCGTCCCGACCACTTGGAATGGACGGCGCCGCACGACTGACAAACAAAATGCGATTTGGCCATGAAGATTGACTAGCGAGCTCCGCTGCGAAGGGAAAGGGCAAGAAGCCGTCAATATGTGATCCGTGTGTTACAAATGTAGTAACAAAAAGTTCATATTGTTTTTCGATAAAATGTGCTATGAGTGATCTCATAGGGAAGAGAGAGGCGAACAACAACAATCCCCCGATAGGAGGAAAACATGACTCTGCCCAAATCCCTCACCACACTGCTCGGTTCCGCCCTCGCGCTTTCAATATTGCCAGCGGTCGCAGGAACCGCACCTGACACAGATTCTAAGTCTCTGGAAATCTCGCTCGCAGGTTTTGACCTGTCCGATCCGTCCGATGCGAAAATTGTCTACAGCAAAATCCAATCTACCGCGAAACGCGTTTGCAGCCGCTCTACCGCACGACAAACATTGCGACAGCACGCCGATGAAATGAGGTGTCGTGCAGATGCCGTTACGCAAGCCATTTTGGCACTGGATGAACCTGTTTTGACGCTGGTGATGACAGAGAGCGACTCTGCCTCCTAAGGCCGGACCTGATCCGTTTACAATAGAGGGCGCAGCATTTCTTTGCTGCGCCCTCTCGCTTTTCTGAGCAGGCTGGCGCAATCTGCAATCACGGAGGACACGCGCAATGAAGATGCCAGAGCAGGGCCGTCCATGGCCTGAAATCAAATCCGACATGACCGCCCGCGGCGCTGGCGATGCGAAATGGCGCGACGGGCGCACGGCGGTTTATGTCTTTAATGCCGGTGACGAGATCGCGGCCATCCAAAAGGAAGCCTATGCGGCGTTCATGTCGGAAAACGGATTAGGGCCGCTCGCCTTTCCGTCTCTGGCGCAGATGGAAAAAGATGTCATATCCATGGGGTTGGGGCTGTTGCACGGACCTGAAGGCAGCACGGGAGCGATGACCTCTGGCGGGACTGATTCGATCACAATGGCGATCAAGACGGCGCGCGATTTCGCACGCGCCAATGGACGCGCGCGCGACCGCGTAAATATCGTCCTGCCTTATTCTGCGCACCTGGCCTTCGACAAAGCCGCGCACTTGATGGACATTGAGGTTAGACGCATTCCGATTCTCACGGATGGGTCTTACCAAGCAGACGTCGCGGCGATGCTGGCCGCTTGCGATGCGGACACGGTCATGATGGTCGGCTCGGCGCCAAACTTCCCGCACGGCATCATCGATCCGATCGAAGCGCTCAGCGACGCAGCCATCCGCCAGGATATTTGGTTACACGTGGATGCCTGTGTCGGCGGTTATTTTGCCCCATTCGCGAGGATGAATGGCGTACCTGTGCCGGCATTTGATTTCGAATTGCCTGGGGTCCGGTCGATAAGCGCGGATCTGCACAAATATGGCTATGCCGCGAAAGGCGCTTCAACCGTCCTGTTTCGGTCCGAAGGCCTGTACGCGCATATGCCATTCGACATGAAGGAATGGTCCGGCGCTCCTATGAAAACCCCGACCCTGGCCGGAACTCGCCCGGGCGGTGCAATCTCGGCGGCCTGGGCGGTGATGAACCATCTCGGCATTGAGGGGTATAAAAGACTGCAAGGGCAGGTCTGCGCGACGCGTGAGCGCGTTGAAGTCGGCGTCAAGCGCCTCGGCTTTGAGATCCTGGGCAATCCGTTACTCGGATTGATCGCCTTCCGGCATCCGGATCATCATGCCTTTGCCATCTATGGCGAAATTTACCGCCGAGGCTGGTTCACTTCTGTGACCAAGTCGCCGCCCAGTCTGCATTTGATGTTATCACCGAAACACGCGGATTTCATTGATGATTATCTCGCGGATCTGGAGGCCAGCTTGACCTCGGTCGCACAAGCGGCAGATGCGGAAAAACTGAAAGTGGATGCGCGTTACAGCTGATCTGCAAAAAAACGATTTCAGTGTTGGACAAGCGCCGTGAGGGCAGCTAATAAGCCGCTTCCCTGTTTGGCCTGCCCGGGTAGCTCAGGGGTAGAGCAGCGGATTGAAAATCCGCGTGTCGGTGGTTCAATTCCGCCCCCGGGCACCATTTTCGTTCGATTGATTTGTAAAAACGGCACGGCCCGGACAGGTCCGCGGCGGAAAACTCCCAGCTTTAGCGGTACACGCAAGACGCGGCTGGATTGTCATATTCACTTCGCGCATCAAACCCTTTTGCGATTTGCCTTAAGGGCTTTCATCCAGCGCCCCAACATCCAGAATTGGAGCGGCGTCAAGGTCTTCGGCATCGAGCAGTGCGGCAACTCTTTCGAGTGAGGATACGAGCATGGACTGATGCCAGTCAGGCAACCCCTGAAATCGTTTCTCGAAGGTCTCCTGCAACAGGTCCGGCGCCGAGGTGATAGATTTCTGACCATTGGGCAGGAGCGTTAGCCAGACCCGCCGCCGATCCTCTTCGCAGCGTCGCCGAGCGGCGAACCCTCGGGCGACGAGCTTATCCACCAGGTTTGTAATCGTCGCGTGCTTGAGTTGCGTGAGCTTCGAGACGTCCCCGACAGAAATTTCGCCGCGTTCGGAGAGGATCTGCATGACCAGCAATTGCGACGGCGTCAGACCGGCCTGGGCGGCGAGTTTTTTGGACGCTTGTTCGGTACGTCTCTGAATTTGGCGAAGTGCGATGAGGGCTTCTTCAGATCTCGCGCTCATGTCTGGCGTCCTTCTTTGTCCAGGAATTCAGACCCCAATGCCTGTTTTAACGGATCCAGCAACGGTTCGAATGGCTGCCACTGATCCTGCCCCTTCCGACTGATCGGTTGGCGAACCTGCTCGGAACTTGCTGTGCGAACGGCCCGGTCCGTTTTGTGAAATTCTACGCAATTGGATTCAAAGGGCAATTCACAATACTCGAGCAATCGACGAACCTGCACCTCAAGATCGTCGAGGACGTCTTCGTGTTGAACCCGCAAAATGCGATCCTTTGGCAGAACACTGTCCCAATGCGCCATCAAGTCGACATAGCCGCGATAGTATTTCCCGATCTCGTCCAGGCCGTAAGTAAACTCCTGACCCTCGGCGAAGAGTTGCTTGAACCCCGACCAACAACAATCCAGCGGCGCCCGCCGCGCGTCGATAATCTTGGCATTAGGCAGGATCAAGTGAATCAGCCCGATGTGACGGAAATTGTTTGGCATTTTGTCAGTAAAGAAGGGCGCGCCCCGGCGATGCACGCGTGTATTTTCGATATAGTCCTCCCCGAGCGCGCGAAGCTCCGCGGCCGAGAGTTCGGCCAGAATGCGAGGATATCGATTGCGATCAGTCGCCAGATTGCGGCCGCGTAAGCGATGCGCCAGGGACAGAATGTTTGGTAGCTCCAACGTGCCGTCGACCTGGCTGTGCGACGCGAGGATTTGTTCGATCAGGGTTGAACCGGCTCTCGGCAAACCGACAATGAAGATTGGGTCAGGCGCGGGACACCCTTTACCGCTTTGCCCGTCAATCACTTCGGGCGTGCAGAAGCGTTTCTGGGCGTCGAATTCATCCTGCATTTGCGCGGTCGTGTAGCGGGTCTGCTTCTGTTTCAGCGCATTCCCAAGCTGATAGTTCTCAAATGCCGGCTTGTGCTGGGCGAGATCCTCAAACGCTTTGCCGAGCGCAAACGCGATGTGGACCTGCGACATGGTTGTAAGATCAGTCCTGTTTTGCATGGCCTCCATCTCGCGCACCTCATCGTCTGAGAAGCGATAGGTTTTGAGATTTGCCAGCGCATACCACGCGTCTCCATAGTGGGGGGCGGCGCGCAAGGCGGTTTGATAGGACGCAATCGCGTCGTCTGTGCGGCCATAGGTTTTCAACGCATGGCCTCGTGATGTCAGTGTGGCAGGGTCGTTCGGGATTTTGGCAAGCACTTTTTCGAACGCATCCAGCGCCGTGTCATAGTCGCCCGCTTGCATACTCTCGATCGCGAACAGTGACTGAAAAATTGGGCTTTCGGGATCGCGCGCCAGCAGGTCTCTGGCGTGATCGAGGGCTGCTGAAAATTTCTGGCGCTTGCGTAAGACCTGGATGTAATCAATCCGCAGCTGGACATTGTCCGGCTCGAGCGCGATAGCGGTCTCGAGCAAGAAATCGGCGTCTTCGAGGACGCCGAGTCGAGACCCAATATCAGCCAGCAAGCGCATGCCCTCGATATGCTGCGGCTGTTTGCGCAGGAAGGCGCGGGCGATCTCTTCAGCGCGCAGGATGCGGCCTTCGTGCAAATGATTGGTCACGGCGAGCAACTCACGTGGCAGCGCCTTAATCCGTTGCAACTGCGCCAGGGCCTGGTCGGCTTCGGAATGATTGCCTGCCGCGCGAAGGAGGTCGGCTTGCGCCTGCCAACTGGCGGTGAGTGCCGGATTGCAGCGCGTCGCGTTTTGATAGGCGATGAGTGCGCTGCGGTGATCCCCGAGAGCTGCACTCAAATGGCCTTCTTCCTGGAGGGCGCGGCCATAGTCAGGCGCAAGCTGTTTGAGTGCAGTCAAATGGGTGCGGGCCAGATCCCTCTCGCCCAGATAGCGTGCGGCAACAGCTGCCATATAGAGCCCATCCTGGTCCTCACTGTCCGCCGCCAGGATCTGGCCTGCGAGTTGCGACGCCGCCTCAAATCGCCCCGCCTGCATAGCGGTTTGTGCCCGCTTGAGGCGATCGGCACGAGAATTGGCAGTGTTAGAGTTCATCATTCGGTCCATACAAAGGCAGCGTTCTGACGGATCAGAACGCTGCGCTTCTTATCTAAATGCGGATCGCTTTAGAAGTCATATCCGACACGAACGCCAATTGTGCGCGGGCGCAACGGCGTTACGCGTTCGCGGTCGAACACGAAATTATTGCTGAGTTCGGCATACTCATTGGTCAGATTGGTCGCGAACAATTCCGCTGACCACTGATCCGCGGTAACGCCGAGTGTGCCGCCAAGCGTGACATAACCATCAATGTCGGTCTTGTTGATCTCGATGATGTCGCTGACGGAGTCATCGGAGAAAACCAATTGCGGCATGATATGAGCAGTAAGATCCGATCCGGCGATTTGGGTCTCCAGATCCCACTCGTAACGCGCGCGGAGATTGCCTTGCCAGGCAGGAGCGAAAGCCAGGTCTGATCCCGCCACAACGTCGTTGGTCGGTGTCAGGACCTCGGTCACTTCCGTGTCGAGAAGGGAGAACGCCCCGGCAATGGTCAAACCATCAATTTCATATGGCGCCCAGGTGAAGTCACCTTCAAGGCCCTGAATCTCTGCATTAGCCGCATTATCAGAGAAGAAGAGGTTCACGATGGACGGATCGAAGATCGTCGTTTGCAAGCCTTCAACTTCTACAAAGAATGCGGAGCCATTGAACCGCAGTGAGTTATTGAACAGTTCGGTTTTCCAGCCGAATTCATAGTTCTGGACGTCGTCGGTATCTACGGCGAACGGCACGGAATAGCCATTCGGTCCCGCGGCGCCGCCAGGGCGGTTCAGCAGACCTGGGCGGAAGCCTTCTGAATACGTGGCGTAGAAGAGCACGTCACTATTTGGCGTCCATGTTCCTGTGAACTTGTAAATCACCCCGTCCGTCGCGGCCTTGTCCGGCGCCCCGGCGGTATTGTTTGGCGCGAACTGTGCGGAGATATTTGTTCCGAACGCCTGAGCGTCTGTCGCCGTGCCAAGGTTGAAGAATGAGGAGTTGGCGGAGCCCTCAAGATCCACTTCAATGTCATACCAACGGGCGCCGACAGTGACGGCAAATTGATCGGTCAGGTCAAACGTTGTTTCACCAAACAGGCCCATTTGCTCATCCGTGCGTAAGACATCATTTCGGAAAATCACACCGGTCGGGAAAGGACCTGGATCACTGAAATAGCCAGGTGCAGCATTTCCGACCTGACCCGTGACAGCCGTGTTCGTGAGCGGGAAATTGGGTGCGAAACCGGTGGTAACTCCGTCAAATCCAATTGCGAATTCTGAGCCCGGATAGGTAAAATCATTCAACTCCGCGAGTTCAAGATCTGAATAGAACGCTCCAAATGTCGCGCGCCATCTGTTCTCACGAGGCGTGTTAAACCGAAGTTCGTGGGTCTGAACTTTTGTCTCTGTAGAAGACTTCACGAACAAGTTTGGCGCCTGACAAGTACCTGACGGCGCCGCCGCACCCGGATAAGTGACTGCGCCATCGCAGATATAGTAAGGCAAGTACTGACCGACGAAGAGATAATCGGAATAATCGACCGCCTGATCGGTGGTTCGTTCCGTATACGCGCCAGTGTAAAGCGCTTCGAGCATGCCGAGACGGCCTTCCAGCGTCCAGCTCGTATTGTGGAAGCTATCTTCAAGATCATCGTCTGAGAAACGCTGGATGTCATAATCATCAAGCTCCGGGTCAGCGAAGAAGACACCTTCGCTATCCAGCTGCTGCTGCGCATGCGAGACGAGCAAGCTCCAATCGGAGTTGAAGTCATACTGACCCGCTAGACGGAAGCCAGCATAAGTCGTGTCATTAAAGTCGTTCTCGACCCGACTGGAATTGTCAGCCGAGATGAAAGTCACGGCTGACAGATCAGCGCCTGCCTGAAAACCGCCGCGGTTCGCGGAAACAGGTACACCATTGTCGCGCACGGTGCCGGGTGAACGGAAACGACCGGACTCAGCTGTGCTGCGCGTGCCGCCAACATTATCGATGTAACCGCCTTGTCTGTCGGTATAAACGACGCCTCGAAGTGCGAAATTGTCGCTTACTGGCACGTTGAGCATACCCTCAACGCTGTTGCTCATTTCGCCGCCCTCAGTGAAGGAAGTCGACGCCTTCAGAGACGCATCAAATCCGCTGAAATCGGGCTTATTGGTGATGAGACGAACCGTACCCGCCTGTGAACTGGCGCCAAACAGAGTGCCTTGTGGGCCCGATAGGACTTCAACGCGTTCCAGGTCAGCTGCGTATACATCCAAATTCCGCCCTGGCTGCGCAAGCGGTTGCTCGTCGAGGTAGAACGCAACATTCGGTGCAAGACCGGCTACGCCTGCCGTTGTCAGGTTTGGCGTGGTTGACGCCAGGCCACGAATATAGATCGTATTTTGTCCCGGACCGGAACCACCAGCCGTTACGCCCGGCAGTTGGATCAGATAGTCAGAGAAGTTCTTGACGCCGAGCGCTTCGAGCTCCTGCTCGCCAAGTGCATTTACGGCAACCGGAATACTTTGTGCGCTTTCACTGCGCTTCGTCGCGGTCACGGTGACGGTGGTCAGGCGCTTCGGTTCTGCTTCATCAGCATCCTGCGCCATAGCATTCAGACCAAACAGACTCGTCATGGCGATCAGTGAAGCGCCACTCATTAGTCGATACATATGTTTTCCCTCGGGATTTGCTCCGATCGTGCAGGCTCACGCCGAATTACGCAGGCACACAAGAATCACGATCGCTCAATGGTGGGTGATGCCTATCATTTAGTTTGATGATGGAAAGGTATTCGACTGCGATTGGCTCGGGGTCGCATGGAATCCGCAATCGCATGTGGTAAAATTATCGCAATTCGTCAGCACAAAGGCTCGTTCTCCTCATTTGAGGCCTGCGCAAAATGGTTTGAACGCCGAAACAATTCGTGCATGAGAGCGCATGACGGAGATATGAGGTGATGCATGCCAGACACAGAAGTCGTCGCGCAGCCAAACAGCGAGTATGACACCGAATACGAAGTCGGGCAGGACAATGTCGAAGTGCTGGGTCTGGATGTTCACAATCCAGTCTTTTTTCTCGCCGCCACCCTAGTGCTTTTATTTGGCGGCCTGACCCTGTTTTTCCCAACCTTGTCAGGGGACATGATGAGTGCGGCGCGTTCCAATACGTTGCAGTCATTCGATTGGCTGTTCGCGGCCACACCGGTCATCGTATTCGTTTTCTGCGTGGTTTTGGCGATTTCTCCACTTGGACGCATCAGACTTGGCGGTAAGGCGGCTGTGCCGGACTATAAAATCCATTCCTGGGTCGCCATGCTGTTCGCCGCCGGCGTCGGCATAGGCTTTATGTTCTGGGGGGCCGCCGAGCCGCTCGCCTATCATACGAATTGGTTCGGTATGCCGCTTGGCGCTGAGCCAGGAACGCCCCAGGCCAATCGCCTGGCCTTCAGCGCAACCTTGTTCCATTGGGGGCTAGCGCCGTGGGCGATCTATGCGGTGGTCGGGCTGTCGCTCGGCTTCTTCGCTCATAATAAGGGTTTACCCCTTTCTATTCGATCAGCGTTCTATCCGTTGCTGGGTGACCGCGTCTGGGGGTGGTGGGGCCATATCATAGACCTTTTCGCAGTTGTCTCGACAATTTTTGGCCTTGCCACAACGATCGGCCTTGGCGGGACCCAGGCTGCGAGTGGGCTCGGCTATATGTTCGATTTCGAACCAAATGTCTGGGTCGAGATTGGCCTTATCGCGAGCATGACCGGCTTGGCGGTAATTTCTGTTTTGCGCGGTATGGATGGCGGCGTGAAATTGCTGAGCAATATCAATATGGTTGTGGCATTCGGCTTGCTGGTTTTCATGATTATTGCCGGACCCACCGTGCTGATTTTCACCGGCATGGGCGAGAATTTCGTTGCCTACCTATTGGACACACCCGCGCTGACAAATTGGGTCGGCCGAGAAGACATTGGCTGGTTTCATGACTGGACGATTTTCTATTGGGCCTGGTGGATTTCCTGGTCCCCGTTTGTCGGCATGTTCATTGCTCGCATCTCCCGCGGTCGTACCGTGCGAGAATATTTCTCCGTCGTGTTGCTGGCGCCATTTGCGATTTGCGTGGTCTGGTTTTCCGCGTTCGGGGAAACGGCGGTCTTTCAATATGAGAACGGAATAGGCGATCTCTCTGGGGGCATTGTGAACTCTGCTACGGTCCTGTTTCAGATGCTGGCAGCGATGCCCGGCGCGGCGATCACCTCCGTCATCGCGATCGCCTTGTTGATTGTGTTTATCGTCACCTCGGCGGATTCCGGCGCCCTCGTCGTCGACACGATTACATCTGGCGGCAAGACCGACGCCCCGGTCGCACAACGTGTCTTCTGGGCCTGCATGCTCGGTTTGACGGCGTCTGCGCTATTATATGGCGGCGGCACTTCGGCGCTGGAATCGCTGCAGGCCGGAACGATCGCTGCGGCTCTGCCATTTACAATCGTGCTCCTGATCTGTTGCCTGAGCCTGTATCTTGGGATGAAAGATGAGCACGAAGCGGGCAAGCGTGATTAAGGGCTTAATCAAGAAAACGAGCGAGCGTTTGTGATCTATCCGGTAGCGTTGCCCGGCACGGTGAACACCCAGCTTCTGTAACGACCCACGGAAGACGATATCGCGTTTGCCCTCACTCCCGAGTTTGGTGGGCTCTAAACTCCAAAAGGCGACCAGAATTTCGGGTTTCACTTATTTTAATTCAACTGCGGGCGGGGTAAGAGCGATGGATGTCTCGTCTGTTAGCCCCATCTGAACATACCGTCGCACAAGTGAAGTTGGACCAGTTACAGCCGATCTTGACCTCAGCGATCGAAAGCGGGGTCGATGTTGATCAAATCCTCATCGACATTGGAATCGCGCAAGGTCGGCGAGGCGTCGCGCCAGACGTATATATCAATCTCATCGACTATTATCGCATTCAACGACGGATTGGCCGCATCCTCGATGATTTCACGTCGAACTTGTCCGAACGTCGCCTGACTTATAGAACGGGCAGCTTTCTCGTCTCCACTATTCAAGAAGCGCGCACCTTGCAGGACGCGATCCAGAGCACTTGCGATCATTACAACATGCTTCATGGCGATGAGTATAATTCGTGCATCGTCCGCGACGGCCTCATCCATCTCCGGATCGACGATTCGAGGTTTCCTTACCGGTTTCGCAATGATGAGGATTTACAGCTGCTGGTCGGCGATTGTTTGGCGATCAAAACCCATTGTACGCTCGATAGTCTGACCAACGGTCAAGCGGCTAAGGCGTTGCACCATGTCCGCTTGAAGCGAAAACGCGATGTCGAGAAAAACCCTCAGAACAATTATTGGAACGTGCCAGTTAAGTATGGCGGAGCGGCCTATGAGCTGGTCTACGATTTTGACGAATCCTGCGTCACTGTCCCGCGGGTTGCGAATGTCGACCTGAGTGCCGATGGCGTTCTGACGCGCGTTATTGCCTATTTGCAAGCGCGCTCAGATGAGGATGATCGACGCAGCTATCGTTCGCGCGTGTTTGAGCTGATGTTGAGTGGCCGCGTGAGCCAGTCGGAAATTGCCCAGGAGCTCGGCGTCAGCGTTGCAACCTTGCGTCGGCGACTGACCGAGGAAGGGGGCACATTTCGCGATCTGCTCACCCAGGTGACGCTTGAAAAAGCGGACCGTTTGCTCAGCCGGGGTCAATCCGTCGCGCAGGTCTCAGAGGCGTTGAATTACTCAGACATGCGCTCTTTCATTCGCGCATATAAAAAGCGGAAGGGCCAAACGCCCGCCGCTTTTCTGAAGGCGCAGCAAAGCGTTTCGTAAAAGTCTGCGTGAGCGAAAGTGTTCAGAACGATTGACGATAACTGTCGTATTTGACCCCCGTCATTTCCATAGGGTCCTCTCAAAATAATAATCCAATGGGAGGATACTATGAAGTCCGTACTCTTTACGACATCCAGACTATGTCTGGCATCGACGATGGCTATGGGGCTCGGTTGTGCGCCAAGTCTTGCGCAAGACGCTGATGATGAACCCGAAGCCCGCCGCCTCGGCGCGGTCACCGTCACGGCGCAACGTCGCGAAGAGAATCTCCTCGATGTGCCGCTGTCGGTCTCAGCATTCAGCGCAGAGCGGCTCGAGGCAACGGGCGCTGTCGATATCACAACCATCCAGCGTTCGACGCCCAATGCGACTATTGAGGTCGCGCGGGGATCGAACTCAACATTGATCGCTTTCATTCGCGGTGTTGGCCAGCAAGACCCACTTTGGGGTTTTGAGCCTGGTGTCGGTCTGTATGTTGATGACGTCTATGTTGCGCGTCCACAAGGGGCGATCCTGGACATATTCGACATTGAACGGATCGAGGTGCTGCGGGGCCCTCAAGGTACGCTCTATGGGCGCAACACCATTGGAGGCGCGATCAAATACGTCACCAAGAAGCTCAGCGACGAGCCTGCTTTGAAAGCAAAAGTCAATGTTGGCTCGTTCAGCCAATTGGATGGCATCGTCTCTGGATCGGTTCCCCTCAGCGATACATTTGCCGTCGGTGGCGCCATCGCGAAATATGATCGCGATGGCTACGGTACCAATCTCAATACGGGTGCTGAGCATTACGACAAGGATGTACTTGCCTATCGCCTGAGTGCTGAGTGGCAGCCATCCGCTGATTTATTCTTCCGGGTC
>JBCCDZ010000052.1:0-13235 GCA_039030525.1 Pseudomonadota bacterium
CTCCAAGCTGTTGATAATACTCGGCAGCTTGCACCCAAGCATTATAGGCACTGGCTGGATCATTAATCGCTAACTCGTGGTGGCCCTGGGACTCTAAAACATGGGCGGCGGATCAAACGCGATCAACTCGCCTTTCGAAGAAACAACCAGAATTCGATTGGATGCTATGATCGGCCCAGCATAAGTCAGGCGCCCTTCCTGCTTCTTCTCTTTTTCGAATTTCTGCAGCGATTTGACCCAGACGACCTGCCCCGTTCCAGCCTTGATACAAGCGAGCTCTGCATCGACACCCATTATGAAGAGGTACTCGCCCGCCAGTGCTGGCGCTTGTGTCGTTCCGATCGGTTGTTGCCAAACCCGGTTACCCGTGCGGCCATCAATCGCCGCGAGAACGCCGGATTGGCTCGCCGCAAAGACGAGGCCTCCGCCGAGAATTGGTCGCGCACCAATATCGTTGATGGCTGAAATCGGTGTGAACTGTCCGGCACTGGCTAAGGCTTCGCTCCACAAACGGCGTCCGTTTGTGGCCAGATAAGCAATCACTTCGCCAGATGAATACGGCGCCACAACAATGTCTTCGACGGCCGCGGGACTTGGCGACCCTAGAACCCGGGCTGATTCCGCGATCGCTTGATCGCTCCACAACAAATCACCTGAATCGAGATCCAGCGCCAAGACTTCATTATTGTTCGATGAGACGAAAATTCGTCCATCCTTGATCGTTGGCGATCCCGTCATTGGCGCTTCGGTTTCTGTGCGCCACAGCTCGCTGCCAGTATTGGCGTCGAGGGCTGCGACAAAGCCAAATCCGCTCGCAATCACCAGGCGGTCGCCTTCCAGTGCGATTCCGGATCCAATCCCTGTGCCGTCCCGGCGATTATTGGAATCGAGCTGTTCGCTCCATTTCCGATTGCCGGAAGTGGCATCGGTAGCAACAATCATCTGGCGAGAATCGATCGTGAAAATCGTGTCCACAGACGCGACCGGCGGCGTACTCAGCGCCGATCGTCGGTCAGAGCCTTCGCCGACTCGCGCGCGCCAAACCACATCTAGTTCGCTGGCCACCGCAATATGGCCGATGGCTTTGCTGGCGCGGCTTCCTGCCTGCGGCCATCCATCGGTCAGCTCACGTCCGGCCGGCAACGTGATGACCTCGCTGAGAAGGCTCGGATCAGGCTCAAGCGCGTCATCACCGAGGACCATTGTGATACGGCCTTCTTTGTCCAGCGCGGCTTGAGCTTCTCGATCAGCCCGCCCTCCGTCCAAAATGGAACAGCCAGCCATGCTGAGGCATGCCGTCAGGATTAGTGCAGGTCTGGATACAGATCGAACGCTCATTCAGGCGCCTCCTCAGTCGGTTCGCGGGCTTCGGGCCCGGCGGGCAATTCTGTCGAGTCCGCTGGAGCGGGCTCAGGGGTCTCTTCGCTCACGGGGGGCAGAGCGTCGAGGGCTTGAGTGGCACGCGTAACCACACCAGGTGGCACATTTTGGGCAAGCCTGAGAAAACTGAACTCGCGGCGCGCAAACTCGACATCGCCGTCTTGCAGCGCCTTGGCGGCAATCAATTCCTTGGCCAATGCGCCAAACGGGCCGTCATCTTCCGCCAAAGGTGCCAGGAGCCCTTCCAGTTCGCTGCGACTAGACGAGTCAGCCTTGAGATAAGCGGACTTGATCAATGCCAGTTTCTCTGTCGGATCTTCCGCTGCCCCCACGGCGCTTGCCAGGACGTCCGCCGCCGCAAGAACATCTCCATTACCATCAAGGCGAACACCAGCGAGATAATGGGCCGCCACCTTCGAAGGGGCGATGTCATCGCCGACAATGGCACTCAATTGCGCCGCCGCTTCTTCATAATTGCGCGCTTCAACTTCATTAAGTGCCGATTCCAGTTTGAGTGCGTTGCTCTCTATCGTTTGATCGGCTTGGACCTTGAGATATTCATTCAACGCCACGCCTCCAATCAGCAAAGCGGCGCCAATATAGGCGAGAACGCCGTATTTCTTCCACAGGCCGGTCGCCCGGTCCTGTCGTAAACCTTCTTCGACTTCTTCAAAAATATCAGCCAAAAACAGTCTCCAAGAAAATATTCTACGCGATCGAGCGCACCCTAGCCGCGCCCGTGCGTGCCCGCAACGGACAAGGTTAGCTGGAAGCGACTTTCGACAGTTTGTAGGTCTGGGCTTCGCCCGGGAAGACGCGCGCCTTAACGTCGCTAGCATAAGTTTCAGCCGCTGCGCCGATCACTGATTTTAGATCTGCATTCTTTTTCACGAATTTCGGCACCCAATCGGTCATACCCAAGAGATCATTGGTCACCAAGATCTGGCCATCACAGCCTGCTGACGCCCCAATACCGATGGTTGGACACGCGACCGAGGCCGTAATCTGGTCCGCCAGGTCGGGCGCAACGCCTTCGACCACAATCGCAAATGCGCCGGCTGCATCAGCAGCGACGGCTTCCGCAATCACGCGGGCCCATTCATCCTCAGTTCGTCCCTTCGCCCGGAACCCTCCGTCCACATTGATGGCTTGCGGGCGTAAGCCGACATGCCCCATGACAGGAATACCGCGCTCCACCATGTGCGCGATCTGAGTTGCCGCATAAGTACCGCTCTCGATTTTTACAGCCTGACAGCCAGTTTCCTGCATAATGCGCGCTGCGTTCAGGAAAGCCTGATCCGAATTGGTTTCATAAGACCCAAATGGCATATCGACGACGACGAAGGCTTGAAGGGCGCCGCGCATGACGGCCTGACCGTGCAAGATCATCATGTCCATTGTCACGCCGACGGTTGATGGCAGCCCGTGCACCACCATGCCGAGGCTGTCACCGACAAGTAAGATATCACAATGAGGGTCTAGGATCGCTGCCATCTGCGCGTCATAGGCCGTCAAGCAGACCAGCGGATCTCCGCTTTTCGCCTTGGCGATGTCGCGTACCGTCTTACGGCGTATTTTGGATTGAGCAGACATGCGATCCCTACCTAAATCGATTTAAGGGTTCGCTTTAGCAGAGCGCCCTTTCTAGACAAGGTTGTGGGCTGCAACCGCTCAAGTCGGAATCGCCACGACTCCAAACAGAATCGGATGTAGCCAGATCGCGATCACCGCCCAGACCCCCAGACCGACAAGGACTGAGACCAGATCCATGAGCGGTTTCAAGGCAATATCAGAGTTCGGACCGTTATCGCCTCGGCGCTTGACCATGATGCGATCAAAGACGGCATAGGCGAGGAAGCTGCCAAAAAGCAAAACAGAGTTCAATTCGCCATTGGCAAGCAAATGTCCGACCGCCCATAGCTTGATCGCCAGCAACATCGGATGCTTGCTCAGCTTCTTAATGTGTCCTGCGGGGATTTGAGAGGCGACGAGCAAAATCATGGCAGGCATCGTCAAAACGAGGTTGATATGCGCCATCCAGGTCGGCGGCACGTACAACAATCCGGCCCCGCGTGTTGCGCCATACCCATAAATGATCATGACGAATCCGATCAATGAGATGATGCTGTAAAGCCCCATATAAGGACCTTCGCCGAATCGCACGCGCAGATCGTCGCCGGGCTGTCTTGATCGCACGGCTGAATAGATATGAAGGCCGAAAAACAGGGCGAGTCCTAAGATTAAAAGTGTCATGACGCTGGATCCTCCTCGTCCTTACAAGCCTCAAAAACCGTTTTCTGACAAAGGATTCCTTGCCGGGACAGACAACTTTATCCAAAAGTTCACAAAAAGCGTATTGCCCTTTTTCGATAATCTGTTATTGAAAAACAATAATCAATGTAAGAGGAACGATATGAAAACCCTTCTCAAGCTCAGCGCCGTTTTAACCCTTGCAGCTGGTACAATTGGCTTTGCTGCGCACGCAGCAGACGCGGAAAGTGCCTGGTCTGCGGGAGAGAAGAACGGCAAGACTTTTCTATATACCGCGGACGCTTCTGGTCCCAGTGTGACCCTGAACTGCTCTGATAAAATGGGCGTTCAAGCGGTCGTTTACCTGAACGGAAACGGTATGGATGAACTCGACATCAATACAAAAACGCGTCTCCGCTCTCGTAAGATCGAGCTCGATTCTGATACGACGGAGCCAAGAGACGGTGACTGGCTCTATCTGCGCACCGCAAAAACACTGGTGTCGACGAAAAGCTGGCAAGGCAAGCGCATCTTCAATGCAGCCGTTACCGGCAGTCCAGTAACCATGGATATTGCGCGGATTGGATCTTATACGATCACACCTCCCGCCGTGAATGATGATTTCAGAGCATTCGTATCAGATTGTGACGCGGTCTAAACGCAGGCGCTAAATGGTCTATTCAGCTGCGGCGGGGACGATAGTAACGCTCTCGCCGCAGCCGCACGCATCGGTCTGGTTCGGATTAGTGAATGTGAACTTTTCGTGCAGCAAAGTCGTTTCATAGTCGACGACAGAACCGAGCAAAAATAGAACCGCTTTTGCGTCGACCACGATTTTGACGCCCTTATCCTCAACAATCTCGTCCAGCATTTCCGGCGCATCGACATAGTCCATGACATATTCCATGCCGGCGCAGCCGCCATTGGTTACACCGACGCGTAGAAATCCCGTGCCCTTTTCCGACATGATTTCAGAGACACGCGCCGCAGCGGCGTCTGTGAGGGTGACTAATTTGGGTCTTGGTCGTCTGGCCATGGCTCTTACATAATAACGAAACGCTTGCGCTTCAATTAAAGCATATTCAGCGCCAGTCGCGCTTCATCGGACATTCTGGAAGGATCCCACGGGGGATCGAACGTCAAGCGGACCTCAACATCCGAGATTCCCTCAACCGTCCGCGCCGCGGTTTCGATCCAGCCTGGCATATCTCCAGCCACTGGGCACCCCGGCGCCGTGAGTGTCATATCGATATCAACTTTACGGTCGTCGTCGATATCAACTTTGTAAATCAAGCCCAGCTCATAAATATCAACTGGGATTTCAGGATCATAGACAGATTTGAAAGCCGCAATCAGATCGTCAGTGATGCGATTCAATTCGTGTTGCGGAATCGCAGAAGGCGTCTCTTCCGGCGCTGCGGGCGCAGAGACATCGATCACATCGCGAGGGGTCATATCGTCAGCCATATCGCTCTCTATATAAGCATCCCGCGCGCTTTGTGTAGCGCTTCGATGAAAGCGTCCACTTCAGCCTCTGAATTGTACAGCGCAAAACTGGCGCGCGCGGTCGCGGAGACACCAAGATGATCCATTAATGGCTGCGCGCAATGATGCCCTGCCCGAACCGCGACGCCATAGCGATCTAGGAGTTGCGCAAGATCATGCGGATGCGCCCCATCTATCGAGAATGATAAGACAGCGCCTTTATCCGCCGCGGTGCCATGCACGCGCAGACCATTGATTCCTCTGACACCCTCATAAGCACGCTGATAGACGGCATGCTCATGCGCCAGCACATCGCTTTTGTCGAACTGGTTCAACCAGTCCAAAGCCGCGCCAAAGCCGATGGCTTGCAAAATGGGCGGTGTCCCAGCTTCGAATTTATGCGGTGCTTCATTGTAGGTTACGCGCTCGCGCTCGACGATTTCGATCATTTCGCCGCCGCCCTGAAACGGGCGCAATTTGGCCAATGCGGACGCCTTACCGAACAGCGCGCCAATTCCGCTGGGACCATAAATCTTGTGGCCGGTGAGCACGTAGTAATCACAATCCAGCGCCTGTACGTCAACTTCGAGATGGACGCCAGACTGACACCCATCCAGCAGGACTTCTGCCCCCACCGCATGCGCCATTCGAACAATTTCAGCCGCATCAGTGACGGTCCCAAGTACGTTCGACATATGCGTGATTGCGACCATTCTGGTCTTTTCAGTGAGTACGGTTTCCAACGCAGCCATATCGAGCGCACCGGTCTCATCGACTTCGACCCATTTCAGAACCGCGCCATAGCGTTCGCGCAGGAAATGCCAGGGCACGATGTTCGAATGGTGCTCCATGATGGAGAGTACAATTTCATCGCCCGGTTGGATGTCGTCCGCAATCCCATTCGCGACAAGGTTGATGGCCTCTGTACCACCCTTGGTGAAGATGATTTCGTTCACTGAGTCGGCATTGATAAAGGCGCGCACTTTTTCGCGTGCGCCCTCATAGGCTTCCGTCGTTTCGTTCGCCAGGGTGTGGATGCCGCGATGAACGTTCGCATACGCGGTCTGTGCCTGCTCGGACATGGCGTCGATCACAGCATTTGGTTTCTGTGCGCTGGCAGCATTGTCGAGATAGACCAATGGCTTGCCGTTGACCTGCCTGGACAGGATTGGGAACTCCTCCCGAATCGCTTCAATGTCTACAGGGCGTGTCATCAGATCCGCTCCGACAGGAAGGCGCGCGCCGCATCCAACAAGGCGTTATGCACGCTCTCGCTCGCCTCATCCAGGGCCTCTGCGACAAACGCTTCCGTCAGCAAGGCACGCGCCTGCGCTTCCGGAATTCCGCGCTGTCGCATATAGAAGAGCTGATTGGGATCAAGCGCACCCGACGTGTTTCCATGTGCGCATTCAACGTCGTCTGCATAGATTTCGAGTTCAGGTTTGGCAAAGACAACTGCGCCGTCTTCGAGCAGCAAGGCCTGGTGCTGCATGTCTGCATCCGTGAATTGTCCGATCGTACGCGGGACCAGGAACTTGCCCTGGAACACGCCTGTACCGCCATCCAGAACCGCGCCTTTTGTGATTTGGCGTGTCACTGAAGAGGGCGCGCCATGCCGGACATGACTGGTCAAGTCTGCATGAAAACCATCAGCGCACAGATAAGCGCCGTTCAGAGTGGCGTGCGATTCGCTATTTTCATGCCTGAGGCGCGTTTCCAATCGCGCGACATTCGCGCCGAAAGCCAAAGCGGTTTGTGTATATTCCGACTTGTCGCGAAGACTGACAATGGCTGTGACGGCTTGCGCTTCGTCCTTGCCGCCGCGCTGCAGAACGGTCCGACGAAGGGTTCCGCCATCCTGCACACCGATCTCGATCAGGAAGGAAGAAAACCCTGCTCCGCCAAGGTGGCTTTCAATAAGATCCAGACTGGCGCCGGGACGGACAATAATGACGACGCGGGCAAAATTGGTTTCGTCGCGATCGCTGCGTGTGACAATGTGCAACGGAGCGCCGGTGGGTTTCGTCACTTCAATGATCAGCGTATCGAGCCCGCCAACGCGGCCAGCAAGCGCGGCGGTCAGCGCACCGAGCGGCACGTCTTCCGCATCCCCGAGTGCCTGCGCGTCTTCACGCGGATGCAGATTGACACCCTCCGGCAGTTCGTCCGGCAAACGGACCTGTGTGCCAGCAAATTCAATGACGGGACTATCACCTGATGGCAACGAGGTGCTTTGGCTTGGCGTCGACGCAGCCTCGACCGCGCGGATCGCCGATTTGAAATCTGTCCATTTCCAGGCTTCCAGACGTCGGTGCGGTAACCCGGTCTCTGCGAAGGCAGAAAACGCGCGTTCTCGCTGTCCACTTTCGGGTAACATCGCATACCGGGCGATCAGCTCCAGCTCGACCGGACCTGGATTGCGGAATTTGTCCTTCAGCGCGTCAATGGACAGGGTCACTAGGCCGCCTCTCCAAGCACACCATCATAACCCTCTGCTTCCAGTCGATGCGCCAATTCGGGTCCGCCCGTCTTGATGATTTTGCCGTTCGCCAAAACGTGCACCTTGTCCGGTTGGATATGATCAAGCAGGCGCTGATAGTGCGTGATGACGAGCATCCCACGATCAGGATTGCGCAACGCATTCACGCCATCCGCAACGGTTCGAAGCGCATCAATATCGAGGCCTGAATCAGTCTCGTCCAGGATCGCGAAACGCGGCTCCAACATCATCATCTGAAAGATTTCGAGGCGTTTCTTTTCACCGCCAGAGAAGCCGACATTGACCGGACGCTTGAGCATTTCGGTGGAGAGGTTGAGCTGCGTTCCAATCTCGCGCGACTTTTTGATGAAATCCGGTGCAGAAATTTCTTCTTCACCGCGCAATTTGCGCTGTGCATTCATTGCGGTGCGCACGAAGGTCATTACGGGTACGCCTGGAATTTCAACAGGGTATTGGAAGGACAAGAACAAGCCCTTGGCCGCGCGCTCTTCTGGATCCATGTCCAGAATGTCAGCGCCTTCAAGTGTCGCCGTGCCACCCGTAACTTCGTAACCGTCGCGACCGGTGAGCACATAAGACAAGGTCGATTTACCGGCGCCATTCGGCCCCATAATCGCATGCACTTCGCCCGCAGGTACATCTAGAGACAAACCATTCAAAATGGTCTTTGCCTCGTCTTCTTCGCCGACCGTGGCGCTGAGATTATTGAGTTCTAACATGGGGCGCATGTAGAGCTGATTGACGCAGATTCAAAGTGCAAAAGGCCGCATCAACCGCGAAAATCAGCCCGGCCAGTCGCGGCGATCCATTCCGAGCAGGTCTTGACCGCTCATCGCGGCATTCAGATCCACTTCATTGATCAGGAAATTGCCAATGAAATGAACGCTTTCTTCCTTGCCCTGCACGACTCGCTTGAGCGCCGTGTTAATCGGGGTCGCGGCCCCTTGGGGGCCAGCGAGAACGAACAAGTCCAGTCCCGGTGCGCGGCCATAATGTTCGGCAAATGTCGGGTTTGCGGCGAGGAAGGTGTCAAATCGCTCCCATTGCCAATTTAGATGAGAATTCGCGCGGATGGTCTGGCCCAAATAAAGTCCGGCAAAAATGACCGAATTGTCGCCGCGGCCATCCATGATCAGAGATTCGCCAGCTTTTCCCGTTTCCGACTGCAAGCGATTGATCGTGTGAATATCAGCCAGCCATTTATCGATGACCAGCAGGCTTTCCAGCGAATAATTCAATTGGCTGCGGTCAAGACGGTTTGGCAACAGGATCAGAGGATCGCTTTCTGTGCTCAGGAACAACGCGAGCGCATCGTCAATGCCAGAGACATTAACGGTCCCCATAATAGGCTGGGTCACCGCCCCGTTTGGAGAGAGATAGATGCGTTCTTTCGCAGGCGCGCTGGAGCAACTCGCCAATATAATGGCGGTCGTCCCAAGCCAAAATCGGGACAGTTTCGTTAATTTTCGTCTCTCACGCGAATTCATGAGGGTTTACAGAGCAAATGTCGTGCCGCTCGCAAGGCTTTGATGCAAAAGCCCTATTTCCGATCGTGCAATCGCCGCTCCAACCGCTCGATCCGCTTTTTGATTTGGTCGATATCGACATGATCACTATCCTGCAATGCCGCCATGCCCGCCACGATCTGCCGCGTGGCGCGCATTTCCATGGTCAGCGTGTTCATTTGCTTCGCCATTCGAGAAATATCCGTTCGAATGGCATGAAAGTACTCGGAGGGTGTTTGCTTGCTCGTCATGAAACTTGTCTAGCACAAAACAAGAACAAATCAAATAGAGATTCTTCGATACACCAACAAACAACTCAATTATCAGAGATTTGCGGTTGGCTAGCTTCTTGAAAATGACACCAGGAGTTCTTATTGTTTATCAATAAGATGAAAGGACCAATCCCATGTGGCTATTTCTACTCTGGTGGTGTGTTGATGATCATATCGCCCAAGCGTTTGAGACGCCTGGACTTGGAGAGTTACCGATATGGGTGCCGCTCATCCTGTCTCTGGCCTTCTCGTTTACGTTCAGCCAGTCAACGAAAAACCGTTAACCGACCGACCCTTCCAAGCTCACCTTCAACAGGCTTTGAGGCTCAACGGCGAATTCCATGGGCAGTTCTTGCAGAACCTCGCGGACGAAGCCATTCACCAGAAGCGCGACGGCCTCTTCTTCGCCAATACCACGCTGTCGGACATAAAAGAGCTGGTCATCGGCAAGTTTGGTCGTTGTCGCCTCGTGCTCAAGCTGAGCATCGGCACGGCGGTTTTCGACATAAGGCACGGTATGCGCCCCACAACGATCGCCGATCAACAAACTATCGCATTGGGTGAAGTTTCGCGCTTGCTCGGCCTTCTTGTTGACTGAGACCAGTCCGCGATAGGTGTTGTCTGACTTGCCCGCGCTAATGCCTTTGGAAATGATCCGCGAGCGTGTCCGCTTACCCAGATGGATCATCTTGGTTCCCGTATCCGCCATTTGCCGACCATTGGTCACGGCGATCGAATAGAATTCGCCGACGCTATCATCACCGCGCAGCACACAACTTGGATATTTCCAGGTCACAGCAGAGCCGGTCTCGACCTGCGTCCAGCTGATCTTGGACCGCGCGCCGCGACAATCGCCGCGCTTGGTGACGAAATTGTAGATCCCGCCTTTGCCATTCTCGTCGCCCGGCCACCAGTTCTGCACCGTGGAATACTTGATCTCAGCGTCTTCCAGCGCGACCAGCTCCACGACGGCAGCATGCAGTTGGTTCTCATCTCGCATCGGCGCGGTACAGCCTTCGAGATAAGATACATAAGCCCCCTTATCCGCGACGATCAGTGTACGTTCAAACTGGCCTGTATTCTCGGCATTCATGCGAAAATATGTGCTGAGCTCCATCGGACAGCGCACACCTGGCGGCACATAGACGAATGTTCCATCCGAAAAGACGGCGCTGTTCAGCGTGGCAAAATAATTGTCAGACTGAGGCACCACAGTGCCAAGGTATTTCTTTACCAGTTCTGGATGTTCGTGAACGGCTTCAGAAATCGACATGAAGATCACGCCGGCTTTTTTCAATTCCTCGCGGAAGGTGGTGGCGACAGAAACGGAGTCGAAAACGGCATCGACGGCGACTTTTGGGCGATCGCTTTCTGTGCGAGCTTCTATCGCTGTCTCAGCGGCGCCTTCAACGCCGAGTAAAACCTCGGCCTCACGCAATGGAATGCCGAGCTTTTCGTAAGTCTCGAGAATTTCTTTTGGAACATCGTCGATTGACTCATATTTTGCGCCTGCCTTTGGAGCGGCGTAATAATAGATGTCCTGATAATCGACCGGCTCATAGCGCACCATGGCCCAGTCAGGCTCTTCCATTGTCAGCCAGCGCTCATACGCTTTCATTCGCCATTCGAGCAGCCATTCCGGTTCGCCCTTTTTGTCGGAAATGAATTTCACGATGTCAGGGTTCAACCCTTTCGGCGCATATTCGGTCTCAATCTCGGTAGAGAAACCGGCCGAATAATTCTCGGACTCAAGCGCTTTCGCCGCTGCAACAGTGCCTTCGTCAATGCTGTCCTTGACTTTGACTTCCGCGCAATCGTCTTCGTGCTCTTCGATGCCGCCGCAGCAATCCATGCCGTGCTCCTCTAGACTGACCCCTAATATGGATCACTTGGCAGGATTTTTCACCCCTATTCGACAGGAAACAACACGAATGTCGCGCCAGTCGCTAAAGATCGCTCGAAAGATCGTTGGCGCGGACCGGGATCATCACCTCATTGCGCCGAAATGGGCCGGGTACCCAAGGGGCATCATTGCCAGCATACCTAGGCGACCCGGCGATGTCATAGCCCTGATCATCAATCCAGGATTCCAACGCGGCTTGCTTTTGTTCAAACGTGCGTTCGCGACCAAAGACTGGTTTAGCCGCGATGCAGCGCGCACAGTTTATTGCCGTCGGGATCGCGCAAATAGGCGAGATACATCTGGCCAGAAGGTTGTTCGCGCCATCCCGGCGGATCCTCAATCGACGTACCGCCTGCTGCCAAGCCTGCATCGTGCCAGGCTTTAGCCTGTTCGGGCGTCTCCATGGCGAGGCCGATCGTCATACCATTGCCATGGCTGCAAGCCTCGCCATCGATCGGTTTGGTGACCATGAACACGCCGCCATTGTGGAGGTAAATGAGACGCCCCTTTGGGTCGGTGATTCCGGGCTTGCCGCCCAAGGCATGAAATGTCGCGTCATAGAACGCCTTGGCTTTATCCAGATCATCCGATCCGACCATCATATGGCTGTACATTTTCTTCCTCTCGCTTGGTGCTTTCAATCCTCGCCGAGATTTGTGGCGTCTCGACGAGCGACATGCAACCAAGTCGTCGCGGTAAGCCCAATATTTTGCGGTCGCCATGCTCAGGCATTCTTCCAGCGACGCTCGCTTTCGCGATCATATCAGTGCGGGGTGAAGCGGACTTCGCAAAGAACGATTGAGCCGCGCAAAGAAGATTATTCTGAGATCAAGCAACGGTAACCACCGCTTCCATTATGCGCGACTGTGATTTTCGTGTTGTTTTTCACGCGCATCGCCTTTTTGCCGCAGGAGTCGAGCTTACCCTTACAGATTCCACCGCCGTCCGCGAAGAGCGTAACGCGACATTGGTTCTTGCCATTTCCGGCACAGCCGAACGATCGGGACTCTCCTGAGGGCACTGATTTGGTTTTTTGTTCAATCAAGCAGGCGCTGTCGTCGCCCGTGTAAATATATAAATTGACCTTGTCATCAATATCGTTCTCGACAGTGAAACGACTGTTCGCTTCTGCCATCGGAGCGAGGCCCGAGGCGGCGAAAAACAAACAAGCCACAATTATGTATAAATACTTCATTTCATCATCTCCAATACAATATATTGATGAATAAATGATTCCAAAAGTTAATCTATAGTTGTTTTTTAAAATACTCCACTCGTCTTCCGCAAGCGCGAAAACTTCTCGCCCGCACGCATTAGATCGAACGCTACATTGATTTTGCTCAACGGCATGACATGCGCGATCCTGGATTTGGCCCGGACATTGGGCAACTCCGTTCTTTTAGGCAGGCAGGTCGAGCGCGCGTTTGGCGGCAATTAGCCATGCACTTGCGATCGCATCAAAATCACTGGCCTGGGTATCCCAGCCAAAACTCACGCGGATGGCGCTTTCAGTCAGGTCATCTGAAACCCCCATAGCGGCCAGAACCACAGATCGTTTCACTTTGCCACTCGAACACGCTGAACCGGACGATACCGCAACGCCAGCGAGATCCATCGCCATGACCTGGGTTTCAGCGCGAAAACCCTGAAACCCGAAATTCGAGGTTTGCGGCAAGCGATCGACGCCGGCGCCGAACACCGTGATGTTTGCCTCAGACATGATCCGAGCTTCCATTTGATCCCGCAAAGGCGCCAGACCTTGGAGCTTCGCCATATCGCGTATCGCCGCTTCGGTGGCCGCACCGAAGCCCGCTATGCCGCTCAAATTCTCTGTCCCGTCGGATTTGTCGCCCCTCCGTCGAAGATGCCTGGGATGTGTGGGAGTCCGTCGCGGCGTGCGGCGTCGCGGAGCCGCCGCGGTCAGAAAGCCACCACGAAGC
>JBCCDZ010000053.1:0-13162 GCA_039030525.1 Pseudomonadota bacterium
CAGATGAAGTAATCGGCGCACCAAAACATGTTGGGTCGCATATGCTACGGTCCACGATATATCGTTGAACATGCGTTTGCGGCGTGTCGATTTGCAGATCATGCCGGTCCAGGAAGGCTTGCAAATCTTCATTTTCTCGAATGCCGTCGCCAGATTGGCCATCGAACCAACGCGGCCAATCGTTGAGATAGGTTGCGGTCGTTTGGCCGAGATCTGTCGCCGATGCATATCGGTCATTGTCCAGGGACTCTTTCATTTGATCCACGCGCGACAATACGGCGAAGTGTGGAGTGAGAATTTCGACCCAGCTTAAATCGTCGCTGGCAAGGTCGATGAGAAATTGCTCATTGTCTTCGGGTGCACGCCAAACCGGATGTTGTGCGACATTGCTGAAAGACAGAGCTACTTCGTCCGCCGCATGGCCGGGATAGATATGGATCGGGCCGCCATAGGGCGAAACAAATTCGAACGAATCCTGCTTCTCGGTCGTGACACCGTTTTGCATCACGAACTCATACGGCGAGATCGGGAACACACCTTCTGTAACCAAAACCGGACGACTGTATTGCGTGTCGTCAAACGTGAGGAAGGGCGAAGATGTCGTTGTGCTGAGAGCGTTGATGTGGATGTCGGCGTCGCTGCGCCCTGCGTCTGTGCGGGTAACCGTGACAGTTTCGCCTGGCAGCGCGTACAAGCCCGTCGCATGGAAGGGGAGCCCAGCATTGAATGAAACAGTCGCGTCACCCAAAGTCACACTCTCAAACTCGGTGTTTGAATAGGTGCCGAGATCGGGCATGACGGGAACGCTCGTCCGATTAACGATGTTCGCATATTCCCCCATTTGCGCACGGATAAGCTGATCGCTCGGCGTGGACGCTTTCGGCATCGGAAAGCTTGTCATACTGCGATAGAAATCACCCAAGAGCGTCAGCGCCGCGACAAGGCGGTCGTGATCGGGATGAATGAACGGATCACCAACTTCCCGGCTAAACGGGTTCAATATCTGACCTCGTAAAGTGGTAAGCGTGTCGAAGACTTCTTCTCTGTAGGCGCCTTCTTCGTGGCATTCGGCAGGGCCGGAACAAACGCTTAAATCATAGTCGAGCGACTCATCTCGAATGCCTTCGATGATGGACTCGAGGTGCGCGATATAATCTGGTTCATACCGGTCCAGCATATCGACCGGAGACCAATTTACGGTTCTCGAATTAAACGGATAAATGATACTCGATCCACCGCTTCTGATGAGATCCTTGATGCGCTGGCCAAAAGCATTGTTATCACTATTGAAATGGCGCGGGATGAGGATCATTGCGACGCCGCGATTCATGGCCGGCTGGATTTGCTCGATAACGGCGTCTTCCGGGGTGCCTGAATTGATGTATTGCATCAGAATGATGATATCGACATCGTCTGTCATGCAACTCTCAAAACGGCCGCCATCGCAAGCGCCGACCGTGTTATAAGAAACGCGGTCAGGAAAGGCTGCGTCCAAAAAAGCGGTAGCCCGATTGTGCTCGAACTCCCCTCCCAATTGGGCGATAACGACATTCAACTCATTGGTTGTATCGGTCTGTACCAACCACTCAATTGTATTCTTAAGCATCCGGCTATTCGGCGCGTTGGCGTCATATTCACCCAATGAGCCTATGCTATTCGAGAGCACAGCGTATCGAGCCCCGAGGGCTTCGCCCAGCACGGCGAGATTACGCCTTGGGCCTTCAGTGGTTTGTATCAAGGGGAAACTGCTGGTAAACTGCGTGCCCATATGGGATGATGTTCGCGGCGTATTCCAGGTGATTCCGGTGATGGAATTCTCACCCAGAGTGCCATCGGCGTTAAGCTCATAAATCTCGTTAATCGCGTTTCTATTGCGCGCCCGGATCGCTTGAATTTCCTCTAGCACCAATGTCTCGAGGTCAGTGTCGCTGTGTTCGGTAACGAAAGTGAAATCGCCGGACAGCATGGCCTGTTCAACCGCATCCATGAAGGTGATCAGCTCGATCGTCGCCCGCGTTGTGTCTGTGCCGTCACTGACGTCGACGATCAAATCAGAAGTACCAACATCGTTGGCAGCGGGCGTTCCGCTGAGCGCCCCATCAGAGCTCAGGCTCAACCAATCAGGCCCGGAAATCATATCGAACGTGAGCGTGTCGCCGTCCGCGTCCATCGCCGCGATGGATGTTGAGAACGCGGTGCCGGTTTGAATGCGAAGGCTGGTCGCGGTGACCGTTGGTGCAGTGTTCTCCGAAGACGCAGTTGGCATCGTGCCACCTGAGCCGGGCACGGCTGTCGCATCACCGCCGCCGCCCGAACATGCCGTCGCCAACGCTAAAATCGAAACCCATCCTGCTATTCTCAACACCGCAATTCTCCATCACTATCTTGCGCGCGTCTGCGCCACGGTCTCGTGACGCATTGGTTTGCGCTGTTTTATGGATTGGACTTATCGAGTGGACGTTTGCTCGGGTCTTAATGGCGAAAAGCGAATTTTCACCGTCTCGTTGAATCGAGATGCGCGGACTACATCTCGTTGATTTTGCCGCGCTCAATCACCGCCGCAGAGAATAGGATCGGGGCTTATTTTGGTGGCCTAACCAGGCTCAGGGCCAGTCTGTTGTGCCGTCGATTGGCAATGCTTCAGCGGTCAGATTGGTGCAATGGGCGGTCGGCAAAAGGGCGTAATAGACCGGCGAAATAGGGTCATACCCATAATTCGACACGATCTCGCGGCCGAGCTCTGTGGTCTCGAGGCCCCATAGTTTTGTCAGGTAGTCGGTTAAGTCGCGGCCAGTGGACCAGGACAATGCGACCAGCATCCAATCATCGAAATTGGTATTATCGAACACCAGTTCAGCTGAGCGATTGCCGTAGCCAAGGCGCGGTCCGTCTGAGTGCACGCGCGCGTCCTGGACCGTGGCGCCCCATGTAGAGCCGCCGCGGGTATAGCGGCGCTCATACAAGTTCAAGCGTGGCCACAATTCCCAGCCATTGGTCAGCGCGCCTTGTGCTTGCAAAGCCGCCGTGACCTGAACGTACCGGACCAGATTGAACGCGGCCTCATCAAACTGAGTTTGCTCGCGGATCGTCTGTGCCGGATCGCCGGAACTTTGCGCGGCCTGGATGAAAGAGAAAATCTCTTGGTAAGGCAGCGCCGGGCAAGTGGTCGCCAAGCCGCCTGATTCAGAATATCGTCGATAGTTTGAGTGAAAGAAACTGAGGTCAGAAATGGCCTGTTGCGGGCCGAAGGTGCGCTGCGGCGTTTTTTCTCTGAATGCGAACGTTCGCTCGAGCCTGGCATGCATTTCTTCGGCGACCAGGTATTGGTTCTGCGCCGATAGCGGCGCTATGTTGGATTCAACTTGCTGAATTTCGCCCGCACAGCCGTCGATACAGCTTGAAGCGCCAATATTGAGATGTCGTACCCGGTTGACTGCCGGGAAATATCGATCTGCAATGCTATGTGCTGCGAGGCCAGAATTGTCGGTAATGTGCCGCCCTTGATAGCCTTCGAACCAAAGCGGCCAGTCGCCAAGATAAGACTCATAGTCTTTGGCCAAACGCTCAGGATCGTTCTGATAAGGCGCGGTGTTGAGCACCTCGCGCAGCTTGTCTGTGGTCGCGTGAACGACATAGCCAGGCGTGATGAGCTCGGCCCAATTATAAGTATCTGACGCGAGATCGATCAAGAAAGACGAGGTGTCGTCCGCGGTCTCCCAAACCGGATGTTGTCCGACATTAGACATTGAAAATGATAGCTCTTGATCCCACCGATTGGCGTAGATTTGAATCGGACCGCCATAAGGAGATGTCACCGTCACGGCTTGGTCTTTGATCAATTCAACACGGTCGGATGTGACAAAGATCGGACGCGAGAAATCACCCCCTTCGCCGCTCCGAAAGGGCTCAAAATGTGTGGAGACCAGCGATTGGATTTGCACCCAGGCGGTGGCATCCTCTTCGTCGGTTCGGGTGAGCGTGACGGGCACCCCTGGAAGGGCATATAGCCCGGTGGATGTGAAGGGCTGGCTGCTGCTCAGCGAGATGGTTTGGTCGCTGAGCAGGCTGTTCGGAAAATTTGATCCTGAATAGGTGCCAAGATCTGGTTGGGCCGGTGTGTTGTCGCGTTGTAACACGACTGCAAACTCGCCCAATAGCGCGGCGTATATCTCAGCCGCGGATGTTGTATCTGTGCGCATAGGATAGCTTGTCTGATCGCGATAATAGTCTCCCAAAAGTAAGAGCGCGCGTTGGAAGCGGCTGGTTTCGGTGGCGCTGAACGGGTCGGACTGACGCGCGATGACGGATTCCAGGACCGCATCTACGGCCTCCTCGAGAGACGCGATCTCAATGGCAATTTCGGAATTTTCGGCGCAAGCCAATGGCCCTGAACAAGCGCTAAAATCATACTCGAACGCATCACTCACAATGCGCGAAACCATGGATTTTATGACAGGAATGCCCCATTGCGCATATTCATATGTGGCCAGCGTCGATGCTAGCCCGTTGACTTTTTCGCCTTGCGAACGATCAAGCCGTTCACCCGCGGTCACTTTCAGCCGCCTCAGCATTCGATCAGAGAAGATTGTCGGCGAGACATGATTGTAAATATAGAGCTGACCTATCCCGGTCTTATGCGCATCGGTTATGGCATTATACGGCTCGTTTGTTCCATCCAATTGGGTCTCGCGATTATAGGCGTGGCGGAATACAATGATCAGGTCCGTTTCATCGCTGAGGCATGGCGTGATATGGGTTTGACAGGTCTCAACGCCATTGAATGACACAGCATCTCCAAACGCGCTTTCTAGCCAGCGCCGTATGCCGAGCTCCGCATTCACCGCGCCTGTGTAAACCTGCGGCGCTCGGGTGATCGCAATGTCCAACACCTCGTCCGTTTCGTCATTGGCGAGCCAGCGCAGTGCATTGCGCAAAAACAGGTCCATATCATTGCTGTCAGAAAAATTTCTGGTCGTGTCAGGGGCGAGAGTCGGGTTCCCCCCCAGCGCCAGATAGCGCGCACCGGATTCGTCGCGCCCCTTGACCGCAAATACGCGTCCATCCTGCAGCATCATAGCGAGCGAGTTTACGCCAGGGGTTGGTATCAAAGCGACGGCTTGATTGTAGCTGTCAGGGATTCGACTCAAACTCGGCGGCGACCAGTTCGGGGCGAGTGAGGCGTCTTCAAATGTACCGTCTGCGCCCAATTGATAGAGCGTTTTGATATCTTCCCTGTGTAACGAGAGGACCGGGTCTGCGATTTCGAGCAGCACCGATTCCATGTCTTCATCGGAATGGTCCGTGATCAAAGAGAGGTCGCCTGTTGCCAGAGCTTGCTCGACGGCATCGAAATCCACTTGGATCGTAATCGTAGCCTCGGTGGTAAGGCTGCCATCGCTGGCTTCGACCACAAGCGAATCCGTCCCTTGATCTGACATTTCCGGAGTGCCGGACAATTGTCCATCTGTTGCGAGGCTCAGCCAATTTGGCCCAGAGCGCATCGAAACGGATACTGTATCGCCATCCGCATCTGAGACCATGAGTTTGGTCGTCAGCGCCGTGTCGACAAAAGCGCTCACCTCAGTGGTTGATATGACGGGAGCCGCGTTGACAGAAGTCTCGGGAGGCGAACCCGGTGCATCACCACCGCCGCCTGAACACGCACCCAAAATGATAATTAAAGCTAAGACTCGACTTGTTTGAAACACCAGGTTGCTCCGAGATTGGGGCGCCCGCTTTTGTCACCGAGACGGCGCGATACGCGAGGCGGCTAGGGTTGTGAGGTCAGGGATTACGCAATGCATGCTTGAGCAGGCCTTAAGCGTGAGATCGGAATTTTTCCCATGAAGGTGGATTGAGACAGCCGGACAATTGAAACCGCGAGATCAGGCTTGGGATTGAAGTTAAACGCGTTGAAGGCTGTGGAAAAATCAATAAAGTTCTTGTTTTGTTCCCGTTGGTGTGCTGCATGATGTCGTATGCGGACGGGACAGAAGCTCAAGAAAAACGGCCGGGTGGGCCGAGCTGCGGTCGCTGGCGTTGAAGAACGCTTTCAGCACCGCGGCCGAGGCGCCGTTTCCAATCAGACTGGGCGGTACGAGCGAGAAACGCGTGAAGCGCTGGATGATGGCTGGGACACTATCGAAGAGGAGGCACCACCGCTCACGACCACGCTGACGAAAGAAACACCACGGACGATTATCACCTTCAACAAATCGCCGGACATACACTTTGATCGCTCAATTAATCCGTATCGCGGGTGCGAGCATGGCTGTGTCTATTGTTTCGCGCGGCCAACCCATGCCTATCATGGCCTGTCGGCTGGCTTGGATTTCGAGAGCAAGCTTTTCTATAAGCCTGATGGTCCGGATCTGTTGCTCAAGGAATTGTCACGGCCTGGCTATGTGCCGCGTCCAATCGCGTTGGGAGTGAACACAGATGCCTACCAACCGATCGAACGAGAACAGGAGCTGACGCGCCGGTTTTTGCAGATTCTCAGCGACCATAATCACCCGGTCTCGCTACTCACCAAATCGTCCCTGATCCAGCGCGACCTTGATTTGATTGCCCCCATGGCCGCCAAGGAGCTGTGCCGCGTCGGCATTTCAATCACCACGCTCGATTCAAAACTCGCACGAGCGATGGAACCCCGCGCGGCGGCGCCTTACAAGCGCTACCAAACCGTCAAGGCGCTCAGCGAAGCTGGGATTCCCGTCACGGTGATGGCGGCGCCAATTATTCCTGCGCTGAATGAACCAGAGCTGGAATCGCTGCTCGAGGCAGCGAAGGAGAATGGTGCCATCGGAGCGGGTTATGTGTTGTTACGTTTGCCGCACGAGTTGAAAGACATTTTCCACGAATGGCTGGCGCAGCATTATCCGGATCGCGCCGCGCGGATCATCAATCTCCTGCGCGACATGCGCGGGGGACGAGACTATGATGCGGACTGGTTCAAGCGCGGCGCGGGGCAAGGCCCCCGAGCGAAACTGATTGGTCAACGCTTTTCACGCCTTGTCCGCCGCCTTGGATTACAGTCGCAACGCACGCCATTGCGGACGGACCTGTTTCAGCCGCCCGTTCTGAAGGGCGACCAGTATCGGATGGATGTTTAACTTAATCCGCGGCCAGGGCGGCGAGTTTTTCGGCATTGGTTTTTTGCTCGGCGCGGGTCAGCTGGTAATTGCGCAGAATGATGGCTGCCAATGCATATGAGACGACAGGTACACCAACAAATACAAGCATGAGGCCGCGCACGACCTCTGGACTGTTGTCGCCTGATGGATCGAACCCGACCCCCGCGCCGAGCAGAATATAAGGAATGCCAATCGCGAAACTGGCGCCTGTTTTGTAAGATCCGGACATCAGCGAATAGTACATGCCGGATCGGTTCTCGCCGGTTTTCGCTTGCTCAGCTTCGATAATATCCGCGACCATGGACCGGGCGAGGATGAAGGGCGTGCCATAACTGATGCCCGAAACAATTGCGGCAATCAGCAGATAGATCACACCGCCACCCAAGGCGCTGAGCGGCAAGTAGATCATGTACGTGACGATGGACCAGACACATGTGGCCAAGAATACGGAGTGTTTTTCCGTACGCTCGGACAGGCGAACCCAAAGCGGCATTGCGGCGAATCCGGCAATGAAGAAAACCATCAAAATCACGGGCGCATAAGCGGTAACGCCAAACCCCCATTGGGCGGCGAACAAGAAAGTTCCGCCCGTGCCGGCAATCGCAATGCCAACCAGGATTTCAACCAGCAGAACGCGCACCATATTCGGATCCTGAAAGGCGACTTTGATCGCCGACCAACTAAATCGCATCGGTTCTTCGTCTGTTTTGGGTGCCGGGTCGGGCACGAATAGAACCGCCAGCAAAACCGTGAGCGGCAATACAATAAGCAGAATGGTTCCCATCACCTGGACCTGTCCGCGGCGTTCAATCCCGTAATTTATTGCCAGCAATGTCGGCACGATCAGCAGAGTCAGCAAAGTGATTGTGTTGATGATTTCGCGCCACATAAACATGCGTGAGCGCTCATCATATTCGGTCGTGATCATCGGCACCCATGATTGATGCGGGGTTTGCAGCATGGTGAAGCCTAGCCAGAGCACGGTCAGCCAGATCACCAGGTAAGCAGGCGATACAGTCTCACTCATTGGCATGAACATGAAAAATGAGCCGAGCATCAAGATTGGCACGCTAGCAACCAGCCAGTGCTTGATCCGGCCGTATTTTGTCGGGCGCGTGTCGACCAGCCATCCCATGACCGGATCCGTGCCGAGGTCCCAAAATCGGAGGATCATGAAGATCAATCCGACCATGGTCGTGCCAAGGCCTAATTGCTCCGCATACATGGGCGCGACAAATACTGCCATTGGCAACCCGACGGCAGCGAGCGGCATTCCAACACCAGCAAAAGCCAAGACACGGGGCAGAGGAAGTCGATTGTTTGGAGAGCTCATATATTTGAAAATGACGCATGCGTCACGAAAGGCAAGAGAATTCGGCGCGCACAAGAATTCCACAGACTTGTCCACAAGTGCGACTCGGGTAATTTCGCTGGCGAAACAATTTGGTGCGAATCAGTTTTGCAGGCGGTAACGAATCATCAACCCGAACAGACTCATTTGGGGTGCTTCTGATTCGCAACTGATTCGACGATGGGAAGCACAGGGCATGGAGCTCAACAAAAACACGATTATTGAAGGCGAATGCGTCGATGTATTGTCACGCCTTCCGGACCAATCCGTAGACTTGGTTTTCGCGGACCCGCCGTACAATTTGCAATTGGGCGGCGGCCTAACGCGACCGGATCAATCCGTCGTCGATGGCGTGACGGATGCATGGGACCAGTTTGACAGTTTCGATGCGTATGACTTGTTCACCCATCAATGGCTGACGGAGTGTCGACGGGTGCTCAAAGATAATGGCGCGATTTGGGTCATCGGCTCCTATCATAATATCTTCCGGGTCGGGACCGTGCTGCAGGATGCCGGTTTCTGGATTCAGAATGATGTGATCTGGCGAAAATCCAACCCGATGCCGAATTTCAAGGGCACACGCTTCCAGAATGCGCACGAGACGATGATCTGGGCTGGCAAATCTGATCAGTCAAAAGTGACGTTCAATTATGATGCCTTGAAGGCCTTTAACGAAGACAAGCAAATGCGCTCTGACTGGCTCATCCCGATTTGTTCAGGGGGAGAGCGCCTGAAAGGCGATGATGGCAAGAAAGCGCATCCAACGCAGAAGCCGGAAGCCCTGTTGCAGCGCATTCTTTTAGCAACCTCGCAAACGGGTGATGTTGTCCTCGATCCGTTCTCTGGCACCGGCACCACAGCGGCCGTGGCGAAGAAGCTCGGCCGGGCCTATGTTGGCATTGAGCAAGATCCAGCGCACGTTCGTTTGTCACGAGCACGGCTTAAGGCCATTACCCCGATTGAAGGCGACATGCTGGAAATCGAGAAGGGCAAGAAGTCGCTTCCGCGCGTTCCATTTGGGGCTCTGATCGAGAATGGCTGGCTCAAGCCTGGCGACCGGCTCTGGTCACCAAAGAAGCGATTCAATGCCCGCATTCGTCTTGATGGTAGTCTGACGACAGGCGAAGCGACCGGCTCTATCCACCGCATGGGCGCTTTTGTCCAACAGGCCCCGGCCTGCAATGGTTGGACCTATTGGCATTATGAAGAAGCCAAAAGCGGAGAGCTCGCGCCTATCGACCTTCTGCGGCGACGGTATCGGCATGAGATGGGCCTGCTGAGCTAAGCGACAAAGGCGGTCGCGCTCGCTTATTGCAGGGCGTCGTCTATAGGCAGGCCGTCGACTGCTATCTCAGCGAATTCGGCGATTTCCTCGCGGACCTGCCGCGGCAGAAGGGTTTCAGGGCCGCTTGCCATGCCGGACCATATCACCTCGCCCGATGGCACCGATATGGCGTGGATCGACATGGACGGGTGGCCATCCCACAATATCAGTTTGCCGCTGACCACCACAGCCGCGTTCGACTGTGTAGCCACGGTAAAACTGTTTTGTCGCGCGAGTTCAACAGCGAGCAATTCGGTCACTGACAGGGTGAGCGGATCATATCTTGTGTCGCCGGTTTGATTTGTTGCCGGCACGACCGCGACCGTGGTTTGAATTGGAGTATGAGTCGGTCGCACGATCGAGATGACCGCAATGACCGCTACCGCGACCAAGGCGGCTAGTCCCAGCAGGGCGATCGGGCGGCGGCTTGCGGGTTTAGCCGTATCGCCAACTTCGGGTTCTGCTGTCACTTGCGCAATCAGGCGATAGCCTCGCTTTGGAACCGTTTCAATGAAGGTCGGCGATTTGGGGTCATCATTGAGGGCGCGGCGGATATCAGAAATCGCAACTGCGACACTGTTCGGGCTGACACTGCGGCCGCTCCAGACTTCAGCGATAATATCCGCATGTGTGACCACGCGGCGCGGATGTCGCGACAAGAGCTCAAGCAATACCGCGGTTCTGTGCTCGAGTCGGCTTGTCTGGGATCCGTCTCGCAACATTCCTGTCTCTGGTGCGAAGCTCCAGTTCTCGATCTGAATCGTCTTTTGCATTCACGGGTCCGAAATCTGTTCAAGCCTAAGCACCGGTGCTTGTGACACCTGTAGCTTCTTCAGCTTTTCTTTAATTGCACGTTTTGCGACGCTCCAACAACACTTGCCTGAAATTCAGGAGATTCATCGTGTTGACCAAGCCCCTCAAATTTGCGCTCGCTGCGGCCGCGCTGTTTATTCCATCTGCATTCAGTGCAAATGCCGACACCATTCAGTTTGAAGGCTATGACTGGACCGCTGGCGAAGCGGATGGCAGCGCGGCGCGGGTTGAACACTACCTCGACCGAGATGCTTTGTTTTTGCGGCGCAATTTGGCCGTTATCGAAGGCTTGGACCTGGGCGATATGGTCATCGAGTATGATTATGCCTCAACTCACCCATCCGGGTTTATTGGCGTCAACTTCAGAGCCAATCAAGAAACGTCAAACCTGGAGCAGTTTTATACGCGCCCGCACCAATCTGGGCAGCCAGATGCCACGCAATACATGGTTTTGACCAATGGCAGCGCGACATGGCAACTCCATGCGGGACCAAATGAGGCCACCGCCACAGAGTTGCCGGCCGAAACCTGGATCAAAGTGCGCATCGTCGCGATTGGCGATCGCGCAGATATTTTTATTGGTGATATGAGCGCGCCATTGCTGCATGTTCCGCGTTTGCGAGGCGTCTCCAAGTCCGGAAAATTTGCGCTGTACGCATCCGATCGGCCATGGATGACGGAAACCGGGGCTTACTTTTCCAATATTTCCGTCAGAGCGGCGACACCAGAAGACCAAATCATCGGAAGCCCGCAAGATACCGAGCCATTCCCTGAGGGTTTGATCGAACGCTTTGACGTTTCAGCGCCATTCGCTGAAGACATGATTAGCTCGGCCTATACATTAGAAGGGCTCGACGCGCTCAATAGCGAATGGACCAGCCTAAATATTGAAGACGATGGCGTCGCAAATTTGGCGCGTTTGGCTCCCATGAGCGATGGCAATAATACCGTCCTGGTTCGGATCATTGTGAACGAAGATTCCCCAACCACGCGAATGTTACAGTTCGGCTACTCAGACCGAGTTCGCCTCTATGTTGATGACAAGCTGGTCTATGCGGGCAACGCGCAATGGCGCGCGCGGGATCATCGTTTTCTTGGCACGGTCGCCCTGGCAGACCAGATTGCGCTACATCTTCCGAAAGGCGAAACTGAAATCATCGCTGCGGTGTCAGAATCGTTCGGAGGCTGGGGCTTTAAGGCGGCGCTCTCTGAGTAAACCGGAAACGCCAGGAATCCGCACCCCGACGGGGCCTGGCGACCTCGGTCGACAAGAAACGCAAATGCCGGGAATGGCATTGTGCATGGGCTTTGACTGCCGTTTCTCTTTAATCGCTGCGACTCCACTGGACGCATTATTGCATCTGGTTAATAAAGGTCCCGGGTGGCGTATCGGGACGTAGAGTAATGGCCACAATATTTATCAGTCACGCTGGCGCCGATGATGCGCTTGCGACGGATCTGGAAAACTGGTTGCGCTTGAATGGGTTTGACGAGGTCTTCGTCGATCATGGCCAAAATGGCATTCGAGTCGGAGACAAGTGGCAACGCGCGCTGCAATCAGCAGTTGGCGCTTGTCGAGTCGTTATTTGCCTGGTCACAGAAAATTGGTTGCGATCGAAAGAGTGTGACGGCGAGTTCATTGCTGCGCGCTATATGGGAAAGAAGATCATCCCATTGCTGGGCGTTGATCCGGATATTCCCGAGGCGCTGAATCGGGACGCTGGCGATGCCGCCGGACGATATCGCGACTCATTATTGCGACGCGTTCTTCGCGAGGATCAAGGCTGCGATATCCGGTCCGTGGCGGTCAATGGCAAGCTGGATTTTTCTCACGCTTTTCAGCAGGCAGAAACGCTGATCCGCGGCCTTCGCGCAGCCGGTGCCTTGTCAAATGTGGGGATTGATCCGTCAGCATTTGAAATCGATCGAGCCCGCCTGCCGAGCCCGTTTCCGGGCTTGTCTGCATTTGACGATGAAGATCATCATGCAGCGATTTTTTACGGTCGTGATCCCGAAATAATCTCCTGCCTGGAGCATTTGCGACAAGCGCGCGCGAACAGTTCGAATAAGCCAATCGGAATCATCGGCGCATCCGGATCAGGCAAATCATCCTTGATGCGTGCCGGGATTCTTCCCCGGCTAAGGCGCGAACGGCCGTGGATTTGTTTGCGTGCGTTCAGGCCTGGCGCCGACCCGTTGTTGAGCTTTGCAGATTCGATTGCACGCACGCTTCGCGAGAATGGTGTGCGGCTAGCATCCGGGTCCATGGCGCAAGAGCTTCGCGCGACGTGGGAGGGCGTTGAGCGAGAGGGCGATACCAATTCGATTTCACGAGATGGACTCGCAGAGCTGCGCGTTAAACTCGACGAGATTGCAGACCAGTTGCGCGAGAGAACCAACCACCGTAGTGCAGCACCCCCGTCTCCACATAAACCGGTTCACTGTGGGAGGTGGGGCGTACGGTCTCAATACAGCCCCCCTGGTCCACCGCCACATCCACAATCACAGCCCCCTCCGACATCCGCTCCACCAGCGACCGAG